>JAGTRV010000283.1 GCA_018262245.1 Pseudomonadota bacterium
CCATTTCGTCATGGAAGATTTCGCGGTGTTCGATGACACGCTGCAGTGCGGCTTGCGGGGTCATTGCTTGTGTTCCTCGAGGAAGTTCTTCAACAGATCGTGACCGCACTCGGTCAGGATCGATTCCGGATGAAATTGCACGCCTTCGACAGCCAGGGTCTTGTGGCGGACGCCCATGAGTTCACCATCGTCGGTCCAGGCGGTGATTTCGAGGCAATCGGGCAACGTGGCACGCTCGATGGCCAGCGAGTGGTAGCGGGTGCAGGTCAGCGGGTTGGGCAAACCCCTGAAGACGCCGATATCCTTGTGATGAACCGGCGATACCTTGCCATGCATCAACTGCTTGGCGTGCACGATCTTGCCGCCAAAGGCTTCGCCGATCGACTGGTGGCCCAGACAGACGCCGAGTAGCGGGATCTTGCCGGCGAACTCCTTGATCGCTGCCAGCGAAACACCGGCCTGGGCCGGCGCGCAAGGGCCGGGGGAAATGACCAGATAGTCGGGTTTCATCTGCGCGATCTCGGCCAGCGAGATTGCGTCGTTGCGAAAGACCTTGACGTCCTGCCCCAGCTCACCGAAGTACTGGACGAGGTTATAGGTAAAGCTGTCGTAGTTATCGATCATCAGCAGCATGCTGGCGATTCCTTGATGGCGTGATTTGCAGGTCTGAAATTTTACCTTAAAGGCAGCGAAACACTTGGCATTCAGAGTTTCGGTTATTTCGCCGAAAGCTCAGATGTTCGAGACTTCATGCCCCCCAGCCACCAGAACTTTGCTCGGTCCTAAAAAAATGGGCATGAGCGTACCAACCAGGCCACCAGGCCAGATCGGCACGCTGCTGGCCCTGTTCATCGCCGTCCTTGCCTGGCGGGCGATTGCCTTTTCGTTATCGAACGCGACCTTGTATGTGGACGAAGCGCAATACTGGTTCTGGTCGCAACATCTGGCGTGGGGCTATTTTTCCAAGCCACCGGGCATCGCCGCCCTGATCCGTCTGTCGACGGCACTGTTTGGCGATGGCCCGCTCGGCGTCAAGGCGCTGACCATGCTGTGCTATCCGTTGAGTGCGCTGATCTGTTGGCTGATCGCCCGGCACCTCTACGACGCCTCGACTGCTTTCTGGGCTGCCATCGCCGCGCTCACGCTGCCCATCTATTCCTGGCTTGGCCTGTTCGCTTCGACTGATGCGCCATTGACGTTACTCTGGCTGCTCGGCCTGTGGTTTTATCTGCGCGCCATTGAACATGGACGCTGGATGGATTGGCTGATGCTTGGCGCGGCCTGCGGATTGGGATTGCTGTCGAAATACACGATGGCAGTATTCATCGCTGCGCTCTTCCTGCACCTGCTCTGCTTTCACCGCACTTTCCTGGCCAGCGCCAAGCCCTGGGCGGCTGCCGGACTGAGCCTGGCATTGCTTGCACCCAACCTGCTCTGGAACCTTGCCAACGATTTCCCGACGCTTCGCCATACCGCCGATATCACGCTGAATCGCCACAGCGCCGGCGGCTTGAAATCGCTGGCGGAGTTCTGGGCGGCCCAATGGATCAGCTTCGGACCGCTACTCGGCAGTGTCGTCGCACTGATCCTGTTCCGTTTTCGCGAGACCTGGCGCGACACACCAGCCCGCCTGCTGCTCTGGTTCTCGCTGCCGCTGTGGGCCGTCGTCTCGGTGCAGGCGCTTCAAGGCAGCGCCAACGCCAACTGGGCGGCACCCGCATTCGGGCCGATGGCCATCCTGCTGGTCGCCTGGTTACGCCAGCGCGAACAGCAAAAATGGCTATTGGCCGGGGTCGCCACCAACCTGGCCCTCATCGGCGTGATCTACCACGCCCCCGGCCTGCTGGCAGCCGCCAATGTAAGCAGCCAGGCGAAACTGAACCCGTTTATTCGTGCAACCGGCTGGGATGAGCTCGGACAGCAGCTTCGCCCCCTCGTACAGACCCACCCCAATGCCGTGCTGATCGCGAACAACCGCACGCTGCTCGCGCACATGGCTTACGAACTGCATGACCAGCAGCCGCGCATTGCCAGCTGGAACCCGGAAGGCGTGGCCAGCGACCACTTCAAATTGACGATGAAGCTCGACGCTCACCGTGGCGGCGATGCGCTGTTGCTGACCGAGGCTGCACCAGACCAGGAATTCACCGAAAGGTTCACGCACGTCGAAAAGCTGGCCTCGCTGGCAGCGCCACTCGACACAATCAATTCACGCCATATCGAGGTTTATTTACTCCATGAATTCCAGGGATATTGAATTCCGACTGGCGGTGATCATCGCCAGCGCATTGGCCGTGCTGTTCGTTGCCTTTCCGGAAACGGATCTATGGGTCTCCCGCCTATTCCAACAGAACAACTGGCAGTGGCTGCTGACTCCGAACAGCCCATTGATCAGCATGCCCTACCACGGACTCCCCAATCTGGGGCGAGCGCTGATTGTCGGCTTGCTGCTGTGCTGGCTGAGCAGCTTCATCTACCGGCACCCGATGTTGAAATCACGGCGTTTCTTTTTTGGCTTCCTGCTGGCCGCTGCAGTGATTGGCCCCATTCTGGTCGTCGATGCCGGCCTGAAAAATCACGTCGGACGCGCCCGCCCGGCGCAAATCGAGGCTTTCGGCGGAAGCATGCTCTTCACGCCGGCCTTCACCCCGAGCCATCAGTGCGAGCGCAATTGTTCATTCGTCAGCGGACACGTCGCCACAACAGCCTTTGTCATGGCATTCGGGTGGCTGAGCAGCGCGGCCATTCGCCGTCGCTGGCTGCTCGCCAGCATCGCGGCCGCCGCCTGGATGGGGCTGGTACGCATGTCGACAGGCGGGCACTTCCTGTCCGATTGCCTGTTCGGCTGGTTCGCCACCTACTTTTGCCTATGGCTGACCGAATGGGCATTTTTGCAGCTCTCGTGGCATCGCGAAGCGATTCGATCCTGGCGACGCTTCCCTCCGCTGGCCGCATGGCTTCCCCTCCCCACAAGGGAACCCGGCGCCCAGTGGGCAAGCCACTGAGCAGGCACGCACCACGGAAGCAAGGAGCCAAGTTCGGCCTTTGGCCGCCTTCTCGATTAAAATGCCAACTTTCCCGCCGGATTGACTCATGACCGCAGCCATCTCGATTCCCCCGCACAGCCTTTCCATCGTCGTCCCGTTCTACAACGAGGAAGACAACATCGCACCGCTGGTCAAGCGGGTGCATGAGGCACTGGTCGGCTACGAGCATCCGTGGGAGCTAGTGCTGGTCGATGATGGCAGCAGCGATGCGACGGTCGACCGCGCCATGCAATGTTCCCGCGAATATGGCGCCCATGTTCGCGTCGTCGAGCTGACCCGCAACTTCAAGCAGACCGCGGCCATGCAGGCGGGTATCGATGCCGCCCGTGGCGATGTCATCGTGACCATGGACGGCGATTTGCAGAATGATCCGATCGACATTCCGCGCATGGTTGCCCGGCTGCTCAACGAAGACCTCGACCTGGTCGCCGGCTGGCGCCAGAATCGCCAGGACGGTCTGTTCCTGCGCAAGATCCCGTCGAAGATCGCCAACCGCCTGATCGCCCGGATGACCGGCGTGCATCTGCGCGACTACGGCTGCAGCCTGAAGGCTTTCCGTGGCAGCGTGATCAAGAGCGTGCGCCTGTATGG
>JAGTRV010000284.1 GCA_018262245.1 Pseudomonadota bacterium
GAAAACGATCGGGTGCGAGACCTTCATCATCGTCGCCTTGACGTGCAGCGAGAACAGGATGCCGGCTTCACGACAGTCTTCCAGCTGGGCTTCGTAGAAATCGCACAAGGCCTTCTTGCTCATGAACATCGAGTCGATGATCTCGCCTTCGAGCAGCGAGAGCTTCGGCTTCAGCACAGTGGTCTTGCCGCCCTTGGCGATCAGTTCCATACGCACTTCGCGCGGCTTGTCGAGGGTCATCGACTTTTCGCCGTGGTAGAAGTCACCGTGTTCCATGTGGGAAACGTGGGTCTGCGACCATTGCTTCCATTCACCCATGGAGTGCGGACGCTTCTTGGCGTAATTCTTGACGGCGCCCGGGGCGCGGCGATCGGAGTTGCCTTCGCGCAGGACCGGGTTGACAGCGGAACCGAGGCACTTGCCAAAGCGGGCCTTGAGGGCCTTGTCTTCGTCGGTATTGGCAGTTTCCGGGTAATCGGGAATCTTGTAGCCCTTTTCCTGCAGCTCCTTGACGCAAGCCTTGAGCTGGGCAACGGAAGCAGAGATGTTCGGCAGCTTGATAATGTTGGTTTCCGGCAGCAGACACTTTTTGCCCAGTTCGCCCAGCGTATTGGGAACCTTCTGCTTGTCAGTCAGAAACTCGGAGAATTCGGAGAGGACACGGGCGGACACAGAAATGTCGGCCTTTTCGATCTCGATGCCGGCCGGACCGGTAAAGGTGCGGATGATCGGCAAAAATGCGCAAGTCGCCAGCAGCGGCGCCTCGTCAGTCAGTGTGTAAATGATTTTCGACTTTCCACCAGCCATGAATATCCCCTTGCGTTGGATTGAATTTTTGGAGCTGAGGATCACGCTCAGCCCTTTGTGAACCGGTTTGCTGAAGCAAAACATTGAGAGTATCAGCCCCCATTGCATCTCAGTCAACGAAATGCCTTTTCACATTGCGATTTCGCTGAAAATTCATGGACATCGACGCTATTCGCTGGTGCTAATATTTACCGCTGAACCCAGGCTTTTTCGACCATGAAAATATCCGTCGGCCTCTACGGCACCAACGCGCACCAGATCGCCCTGGCCATGATCCAGGGCTTCAACAAGCACTACACCCTGTTCCGCCAGACCAGCCGCGAGGCCAAGACACGGTTCGAGCAGGCTGACTGGCTGGGTGTGCACAAGGCCGTCAAGGAGCGCATCCGCTTCTACGATGATCGCGTCGACGAATGCGTCGAGCGCCTACGCAACCAATTCGATGCCGCCTCGATCGACGACACGACGTGGCAGCAGGTCAAGCTGCTCTACATCGGGCTGCTGCTCAATCACAAGCAGCCGGAGTTGGCCGAAACCTTCTTCAACTCGGTGACGACCAAAATCCTGCACCGCAATTATTTCCACAACGATTTCATCTTCGTCCGACCAAGCATTTCCACGGAAAACATCGAGGGCGACGACACCCAGACCTACCGCAGTTACTACGCCAAGGAGGATGGCTTGCGTGGCACGGTCCTCAAGATCGTCAAGGACTTCGACTGGCATCGGCCATTTGTCGATCTTGAGCACGACGTCGAGCATGTTTATCACGCCGTTCGTCAATTCCTGAACGGCATGCCCCCCCGCGAGGTGAATTTCCAGATTCAGGTGCTCGGCTCAGCCTTCTACCGCAACAAGGCCGCCTACATCATCGGCAAGGCAATCAACGGGGCGACCGAATATCCCTTCACCATTCCGGTGCTGCAAAACGAAGCCGGACAGCTCTACCTCGACACCATCCTGCTCGACGCCTGGCGGATCGGCCTGCTCTTCTCGCTGTCACGGGCCTATTTCATGGTCGACATGGAAGTGCCTTCCGGTTACGTGCAGTTTCTGCGCTCCATCCTGCCCGCCAAGCCGCGCTCCGAGCTGTACATCATGCTCGGCCTCGGCAAGCAGGGCAAAACCATGTTCTTCCGCGACCTCATCTATCACCTGCACCACTCGGAAGACAAATTCATCATGGCCCCCGGCATCCGGGGACTGGTCATGCTGGTCTTCACGCTGCCCTCCTATCCCTACGTCTTCAAGCTGATCAAAGATGTCTTTGGGAGCTCCAAGGAGATGGACCGTGCCACGGTCAAGAAGAAGTTCATGATGGTCAAACAGGTCGACCGCGTCGGGCGAATGGCCGACACGCTGGAATTCTCCAACGTGATGTTCCCGTTGAAACGCTTCAACGACGAGGTGCTGGCCGAACTGCAACAACTGGCCCCCTCCTGCTTCGAAGTCGATGGCGACCAGCTGATCATCAAGCACCTGTACATCGAGCGCCGCATGGAACCGCTTAACATCCACCTCGACCGGATGGAGCGCGCCAACAATGTCGAAAGGCTGGAGCACGTGATCCGCGAATACGGCAGTGCCATCCGCGAAATGGCCCAGGCCAACATCTTCCCGGGCGACATGCTGTGGAAGAACTTCGGCGTCACCCGCTTCGGCCGGGTCGTTTTCTACGACTACGACGAAATCGAATACATGACCGACATCAAATTCCGCCAGATCCCGCCAGCGCCGGACTTTGAAACGGAAATGTCCGGCGAGGTCTGGTATGCGGTGGCCAGAAACGACGTTTTCCCGGAAGAGTTCGCGACCTTCCTGCTCACTTCGCCGCAGGTCCGCAAGATTTTCATTAAGTACCACAAGGATTTGTTGAGCCCCAGGTTCTGGCTAGAGGCGCAGGAGAAAATCCGCAGCGGCTACGTCGAAGACTTTTTCCCCTACCCGCAGGAACTGCGCTTCATCAATCGCCAGACAGACCTGACGGAGGAGCAATAGTTAAAGAATTGCTGAATGAGCGGTCAGAAATCCTGACTACTCACGTCATAACAAATCACTTATCTTTCGCGCAACAGCATTAATACAACAATGACCGATACCCAGGGTATCGGCACCAATACGCCAAATATTCAAATTAGTACCTCTAGGAGAACTTCAATGCCGCTGACCCTGGCGGTTGCTCGCGAAAGTGCGGATGGCGAAAGCCGCACCGCCCTCTCGCCCGAGACAGCCAAGAAATTTGCCGCCCTCGGCGCCCGACTACGCATGGAACAAAGTTCGGGCATCCAGAGCCACTTTCTCGATTCGGATTACACCGACATCGACTTCCTGCCAGGCCCCAGTGAAGCCTACGCCCAAGCCGACCTGATCCTGCGCGTGACTCCGCCCAGCCTGGTCGAGATTGCCGCCCTGCCCGAAGGCTCGGTGCTGATCGGTCTGCTCAAGCCCTTCGAATCGAAGGAACGCCTGGCTGCCCTGAACGCGAAGAAGATCACCGCCTTCTCGCTGGAACTGCTGCCGCGCATCTCGCGCGCCCAGAGCATGGATGCCCTGTCCAGCCAAGGCGCCTGCGCCGGCTACCAGTGCGGCCTGATTGCCGCCGCCCGCTGCACCAAGTTCTTCCCCATGCTGACCACCGCCGCCGGCACCATCCGTCCGGCCCGTGTGCTGATCATCGGGGCCGGCGTCGCCGGCCTGCAAGCCATCGCCACCTGCAAACGGCTCGGCGCCATGGTCGAAGCCTACGACGTCCGGGCCGCTGCCAAGGAACAGATCGAATCCCTCGGCGCCAAGTTCGTCGACACCGGCGTCTCCGCCGATGGCACG
>JAGTRV010000026.1 GCA_018262245.1 Pseudomonadota bacterium
GCGTGCCGACTGGACGCAAATCCTGAAGTACGTCGTGCACAACGTTGCTCACCAGTACGGCAAGACCGCCACCTTCATGCCGAAGCCCATTGTTGGCGATAACGGTTCCGGCATGCACGTTCACCAGTCGATCTGGAAGGACGGCAAGAACCTGTTCGCCGGCGACGGCTATGCCGGCCTGTCCGAACTGGCCCTGTTCTACATCGGCGGCATCATCAAGCATGCCAAGGCGCTGAACGCCATCACCAACCCGGGCACCAACTCCTACAAGCGTCTGGTTCCGCACTACGAAGCGCCGGTCAAGCTGGCCTACTCGGCCAAGAACCGTTCCGCTTCGATCCGCATCCCGCACGTCGCCTCGTCCAAGGCTCGTCGTATCGAAACGCGCTTCCCGGATCCGATCGCCAACCCGTACCTGTGCTTCTCGGCGCTGATGATGGCCGGTCTCGATGGCATTCAGAACAAGATCCACCCGGGCGACCCGGCCGACAAGAACCTGTACGATCTGCCGCCGGAAGAGGACGCGCTGATCCCGACCGTCTGCGCCTCGCTCCGGGCGATCCGGCTGACAAGAACCTGTACGATCTGCCGCCGGAAGAAGATGCAAAGATCCCGACCGTCTGTGCATCGCTCGAAGAAGCCCTGGCTGCCCTGGACAAGGATCGCGAGTTCCTGACCCGTGGTGGTGTCTTCTCGAACGACTGGATCGACGCTTTCATCTCCCTGAAGATGGACGAAGTGAACAAGGTCCGCATGACGACCCACCCGGTCGAATTCGATCTGTACTACAGCTGCTAATCAGCACTGTGCAAAAAAGGGCGGGTTTCCCGCCCTTTTTTTGTCCACTTTTTCGGGTCTATGCCGTTAAGTCCGGTACACTCAAACGGTTACGAGGAATGATGACGATGACACGCTGTTCGCTTGCCCTGCTTGTTGCCCTTTTGCCGCTCCCGGCTTTGGCGCAGACCATCTATAAATGTATTGATGCCGGTGGCAGCACCACCTACGCCAGTGCCAGGCTCGACAAGAACTGCAAGGCAATCTCCAGTGGCCCTGAAAATGCGATTCCGGCACCCAAGGCGAAACCAGCCGGTGCCGCTGCGAATCCATCGCCCGCTGGCTTTCCGCGTGTGCAGGAAGATACTCAGAAAGCCCGTGATGGCGATCGTCGCCATATCCTGGAACAGGAACTGGCCGGTGAGCAGCGCAATCTCGAGCAGGCCAAGAAGGAGCTGGCCGAGCAGCAGGCGGCGGGGGCGAGCAGCGATCGCGCCGCTCCGTATCGCGATCGCGTCGGACAGCATGAACGCAATATCCAGGCAATTCAGAAGGAGCTGGGCAACTTGAAGTAGTTGCTGGCTATTGGCTGTTAGCAAAGTTTGAGGGCGCTACGGCGCCCTTCGCTTTTGCTAACAGCTAGCCGCTATCGATTAACTACTGCTTTTTACCTTGTACCATGCGGCATAAAGCGATGGCAGGAAGAGCAGGGTCAGCCCGGTGGCGACGATCAGGCCGCCCATGATGGCGACGGCCATCGGTCCGAAGAAGTCGTTTCTGGAGAGCGGGATCATCGCCAGCACCGCGGCAGCCGCAGTCAGCACGATGGGCCGGAAGCGCCGGACTGTCGATTCGACGATCGCATCCCGCCGCGCCTTGCCGGCAGCCATGTCCTGTTCGATCTGATCGACCAGAATCACGGCATTGCGCATGATCATGCCGAATAGGGCAATGGTGCCGAGCAGCGCCATGAAGCCGAAGGGCTGGTTGAAGACAAGCAGGAACAGGGCAATGCCGATAATGCCCAGCGGTGCGGTCAGCAGCACCATCACGACGCGCGAGATGCTTTGCAGCTGGATCATCAGGATGGTGATGACCGCCAGGATGAACAGCGGAAGACCGGCAATGACGGAACTGGAGCCCTTGGCTGATTCCTCGACCGAGCCGCCGGTGGCGATTCGGTAGCCTTCAGGCAGGCCGGCCTGGATAGCCTCTATTTCCGGCTTGATGCGGTCCACGACGGTAGCTGGCTGAATCTTGCCGTAAAGATTGCCGCGTACCGTGATCGTCGGCAGGCGGTCGCGTCGCCAGATCAGTCCCGGTTCGAAGCCATATTTCACGTGGCCGACCTGGCTCAGCGGCACGCTTTTGCCCGCACGGGTCGGTACGGCAAGATCGGCCAGTGCCGACAGGTGGCTGCGTTCGTCGCGGTCGCCGCGCAGGACGACGTCGATGGTCTTTTCGCCCTCGCGGAAACTGGTCACCGTATAGCCGGTCAGCGACATGTTGAGCAGGGCAGCGACATCCTGGCTGGAAACGCCGAGCAGGCGGGCCTTGTCCTGGTCGATTTCAATCTCGACGGACTTTGATAGTTCGCTCCAGTCCATATTCACGTTGGACAGTTCGGGGTTCTTGCGCATGACTTCAGCGATCTGCGCTGCGGCCTTGCGCAAGGTCATGATGTCTTCGCCAGACACCCGGTATTGCACCGGGTAGCCGACCGGTGGTCCATTTTCGATACGGCTGATATTGCCACGGGCGCCGAATCCGTCATGCTCGAACAAGCTGATCAGCCGGCCGCGCAGTGCCTCGCGGGCCTCGACGCTGCGGGTTACGATGACCAGCTGGCTGATATTGCTGGCCGGCAGTTGCTGGTCCAGGCCGAGGTAATAGCGCGGCGAGCCGGAACCGACGTAGGTGATGTAGTGCTCGAACTGCCCGAATTCAGCGTTGTCCTTGTCCAGCCAGTCTTCCAGGCGCTTCGTCTCGGCGTCGATGGCGGTGATCGAGGCGCCCTCGGGCAGGCGCAGTTCGACATTGAGTTCGAGGCGTGTCGAGTTCGGGAAAAACTGCTTCTGGACCTTGCCCATGCCGACGATGGACAGGGCGAACAGCGCGATGGTGATGCCGATCACCAGCCAGCGACGCTCGACACACCAGCTGACCAGTCGCCTGAAACGGAGGTAGAAGGGCGTGCCATAGACGTCGTGATCTTCGGCATGTCCCGGACCGTTCAGGCCGATCTTGTCGCCCAAACGGGCGAGGCGGGGCCAGTTCTGTTCGAAACGGCTGGCCCGGCGGGTCGCGTGTGGATCGGGCAGCAGTTTGTAGCCCAGCCAGGGAATGGCGATGACGGCGGCCAGCCAGGAGATGAGCAGCGCGACCGCATTGATCTGGAAGAAGGCAAAGGCGTATTCGCCAGTCGCCGATTTGGCCAGCGCGATGGGGATGAAGCCGGCCACCGTGACCAAGGTGCCGGACAGCATGGGGCCGGCCGTGCTGGTGTAGGCGAAAGAGGCGGCGCGGGTGCGTTCCCAGCCCTGTTCCATTTTTACCCACATCATTTCGACAGCGATGATTGCGTCATCTACCAGCAGACCGAGCGCCAGAACCAGTGCGCCCAGGGAAACCTTGTGCAGGCCGACATTGAAAAACTGCATGGCGAGGAAGGTGGCGGCCAGGACCAGTGGAATGGAGATGGCGACGACCATGCCGGTGCGTATGCCAAGGCTGATGAAGGTGACCAGCATGACGACCGCGACAGCCTCGGCCAGGGCCTGGACAAACGCCTTGACGGAACGCTTGACCGCTTCCGGCTGGCTGGCTGACTCGCCGATCTCGACGCCGACCGGGAGGGATGCTTGCAGCGCGGCGATACGGTTCTGCAGATCCTTGCCCAGCTGGATCACGTCGCCACCCTTGGTCATTGAAACGGCGATGGCCAGGGCCTGTTTGCCCCCGAAGCGAACCTGCGTCGCCGGCGGGTCGATCGTGCCGCGGCGAACCGTGGCGATGTCGCCCAGCCGGAAGCTGCGATTGCCAGCGCGGATCAACGTGTCGGCCACCGCCTGAACGGAACCGAAGGCGCCACCGGGGCGGATCTGGATGCGCTCACTCTGTGTCTCGAAGAAGCCGGCGCCGGCCACCGTGTTTTGCTGGGCAAGCGCCTGAACGATGGTCGTCTGGTCAATACCGAGCGTCGCCAGCTTGGCGTTGGAGAGCTCGATATAGATTCGTTCGTCCTGGATGCCGAAGATTTCCACCTTGCCGACATTGGGGACGCGCAGCAGTTCGTCGCGAATACGCTCCGCGAGGTCCTTTAGTTGCGGGTAGTCGAAACCTTCAGCAGTCAGCGCATAAATATTGCCGAAAACGTCGCCAAACTCGTCGTTGAAGTACGGGCCCTGGATGCCGGCGGGCAAGGTCTGGCGGATATCGCCGATCTTCTTGCGAACCTGGTAGAAAACATCAGGCACCGTCGGCGGTGGCGTGCTGTCCTTGGCGAAGAACATGACGGTCGATTCACCGGGGCGCGAGTAGCTGGAAACCCGGTCGATGTAAGGGGTTTCCTGCAGCTTTTTCTCGATCTTGTCGGTTAGTTGCTGCTCGACCTGGCGGGCCGTGGCACCTGGCCAGAAGGTGCGGATCACCATCAGCTTGAAGGTGAAGGGTGGGTCTTCGGCCTGGCTCAGCCGGCCGTAGGCGATAACCCCCATCAGGGCGATGGCAAACAGGAAATAGCCGACCAGTGTCCGGTGGTGCAGCGTCCAGTCGGAAAGATTGAAACGGTGGCTCACGACTTAACGCTGCCTGGCCGGCGGGGTGGACAGTTTCGGCTGGACTTCCTGGCCGTCAACCAGCTTGCCGGCGCCGCTGATGATGACCAGTTCGCCGGCCTGCAGTCCGGCAGTAATGGCGACGCCATCCTCGCGGAATTGGGCAATCTGCACCGGCCGGGTGATGACCTTGCCGTTGCTGACGACCCGGACCAGCGGTCCCTGTCCGAGGTCGATGACCGCGCTGAGCGGTACCAGCAGGCTGCTACCGGTGTTGTTGTCCACCATGACGCGAGCGGTCATGCCGAGACGAACTTCGGGTGACGGGTTGAGTAGCCGGATGCGGGCCGCGTAGGTGCGGGTCGCCGGATCGGCGGCCGGAGAAAGCTCGCGCAGTTCGCCGCGCAGCTTGATGTTCTGATCGGCCCACAGAGTGACCTGAAGACCTTTTGCTGCCTTGAGCTCGGCCAGCCGGTTTTCGGGAATGGCGATGGCCACTTCCTTTTCCTCGGGGCGGGCAACGCGCAGCACGGCCTGGCCAGGGCTGACGACTTGTCCGGTATCGGCCAGTACGGCGGTAACGATGGCTGGAAATTCACTGCTCAGCGTGCCGTAGGCGGCCTGGTTGCCGCTGATCTGGTTTTGGGCTCGGGCCTGCTCCAGGCGAGCCCGGGCGCTGTTGAAGGCATTGTCCTTGGCATCGAACACGCCCTGGCTGACGAACTTCTTGGCCAGCAGGCCGGCGTAGCGCTCTCGGTCGGCGCGGGTGGTCGTCAGGTCGCTTTCGGCGGCGGCCAATTGTGCCCGGGACGCGGCGGCAGCCAGTTGCAGGTCGTTGGGGTCGAGGCGGGCGAGGGCTTGGCCGGCCTTGATTTCTGCCCCGGCGTCGACCAGACGGGCGGCAATCTTGCCGCCGACGCGAAAAGCGAGGTCAACTTCGTGGCGGGCGCGAATCTCGCCGGTGTAGATGCCACTGCTCAATGGCGCGCTGCTGGCCTCTTGCACCAATACGGTGCGCGGTGCCGGCGGCGGTGGGTCGCCGGCATGGCAGCCGGCAAGGAGCGCGCAGGCAGCGACTAGCAGGGCGAGTGAACGAGGCATGGTCTTCGGCATTGTTCCACAATCCAATGGTCAGTCTTGCATGATAATGAACCATCGGTCAGTAACGCAAGTTGTCACTTGGTAGTACGGCCAAATCGCTACAATGGCAGCCATGAATATCACCCATGCTTCCTTTGCCGGCCTCGATCTGCTGGCCTCGGCGGTGCTGCTGATCGATGATGGGCAGGCCATCCGTTATATCAATGCAGCTGGCGAGAATCTGCTCGCCGTCAGCAGTCGTTCGGTCATCGGCAAGACCCTGTCGACGGTGTGCACTTGTTCCGCCACCTTGCAGGCAGCCGTGGACAACGGACTGAATAACAATTGGGGTTATACCGGCCAGAATATCGAGGTCAGACGCAGCGACGGCGAAATCCTGCATCTCAACTGCACCGTGACGCCCCTGCGGCCGGAGATCGCCGCCGGCATGCGCCTGTTGCTCGAATTGCAGCCGATCGAGCACCATCTGACGGCGACGCGGGAGGAACGATTGATCGAGCAGCAACAGGCCAGCCGTGAACTGATCCGCAATCTGGCGCATGAAATCAAGAATCCCTTGGGGGGCATCCGGGGGGCTGCGCAGTTGCTGGAACATGAACTGGGCAACCCGTCGCTCAAGGAATACACGCAAGTCATCATCAAGGAAGCGGACCGCTTGCAGGATTTGATGCAGCGTCTGCTGACCCCGCATCGGGCAATGCTGCCAACAACCGTCAATATCCACGAAATCCTGGAGCGGGTACGTAGCCTGCTGACCGCCGAATTTCCCGGTTCCTTGCAGGTCCGGCGTGATTACGACACCAGCTTGCCGGAGCTGATTGGTGATCGCGAACAGTTGATTCAGGCGGTGCTGAATATCGCCCGGAATGCCGCGCAGGCGATGAACGGCGAAGGCGAGATTGTGCTCAAGACGCGTTCCCTGCGGCAGGTGACGCTGGCCAAGAAACATTATCGCCTGGCCATGGAAATCAAGGTGGTGGACAACGGCCCGGGGATTCCTGATGAAATCCGCGAACGCATGTTCTATCCGCTGGTTTCGGGGCGTGAAGGGGGGAGTGGATTGGGGCTGACCATCGCCCAGAACTTCATCCAGCACCATCACGGGACCATCGATTGCTCCAGTCGACCCGGTAACACCATTTTTACGCTACGCTTGCCGGTCGAACAGGCCTGAGTTTTGCTTCTGTTTAGGCAATTCTAACGACATGATGAGCCTACAAAATATGAAACCGGTCTGGATCGTAGACGACGATCGCTCCATCCGCTGGGTGCTCGAGAAGACCCTGTCCCGCGAGGGCATCCCATTCAAGAGCTATGCCTCGGCCAGCGAGGCGATCTCCCAGCTCGAACAGGGCATCGAGCCACCACAGGTGCTGATGTCCGACATCCGCATGCCAGGCCAGTCCGGGCTGGAATTGCTGCAGGAGGTGAAGACCCGCTTCCCGTCGGTACCGGTCATCATCATGACGGCCTATTCCGATCTGGAAAGTGCGGTTGCCGCTTTCCAGGGTGGGGCCTTCGAATACCTCCCCAAACCATTCGATGTCGACCAGGCGGTCGAACTGATTCGGCGTGCGATTGACGAATCAATGCACCAGAGTGGTGCAATGGAGGAGGAAGGGCTGGTGCCGGAGATTCTCGGCCAGGCACCTGCCATGCAGGAAGTCTTCCGGGCCATCGGCCGACTTGCCCTCTCGCACGCCACTGTGCTGATCACCGGTGAATCCGGTTCCGGCAAGGAGTTGGTTGCCCGAGCCTTGCACCGGCACAGTCCGCGCGCCGATAAACCTTTCATCGCAATCAACACGGCTGCGATCCCGAAGGATTTATTGGAGTCCGAGCTGTTTGGTCACGAGCGTGGCGCCTTTACCGGCGCCCAGGCTCAGCGGCGCGGTCGTTTCGAACAGGCCGAGGCGGGCACCCTGTTTCTCGATGAAATCGGCGACATGCCCTCGGAGTTGCAGACCCGCCTCTTGCGGGTGCTGTCGGATGGCCATTTTTACCGGGTCGGGGGCCATTCTCCGATCAAGGCCAACGTGCGCGTCATCGCAGCGACACACCAGAACCTCGAAACCCGTGTCAAGGATGGCCTGTTCCGCGAGGATTTGTTCCATCGCCTGAACGTCATTCGCATTCGCCTGCCAGCCCTGCGTGAGCGGCACGAAGATATTCCGCTGCTGGCCCGCCATTTTCTGCAGAAAAGTGCGCGCGAATTGGGCGTAGAAACCAAGCGTTTGACCGATGCGGCATTGAAGTATCTGTCAGGCCTGGAGTTTCAGGGCAACGTGCGGCAACTGGAGAATCTCTGCCACTGGCTGACCGTGATGGCGCCGGGGCAGCAGGTGGATGTCGGCGATTTGCCAGCCGAGTTGCGCGAGGCATCTTCAACGGTGTTGGCAACCGATTGGGAAAGTGCGCTGGAAGGCGAAGTCGATCGCATGCTGGCGCGCGGCGTGCCGGATGTGCATGGCGTTCTGGCCCAGACCTTCGAACGCATCCTGATTTCCCGGGCGTTGGCCCATACCGGCGGGCGGCGGATCGAGGCAGCGCAAGCGCTGGGGATTGGTCGCAACACGATCACCCGCAAGATTGCCGAACTCGGTATCGATGGCGGCAAGGAGCACGCAGCGGAGTAAAATCCGCCGCATGCCCTTGATTGATCCCATCTTGCTCAAGGCTCGGCTGGGTGCTCTGGCCGGGCGTTTTGACGTCGACGCGCTGGACGAGTGTGACTCGACCAGTAGTGAATTGATGCGCCGTGCCGATCGCGGGGCGCCGGCCGGTACTGTGATCGTCGCCGACCGCCAGAGCGCCGGACGCGGGCGCCGTGGCCGTAGCTGGTTGTCTTCTCCGGAACGCAGTCTCACTTTTTCACTGCTTTGGCGATTTCCCGGCAATGCCTCCCGCTTGAGCGGGCTGTCGCTGGCGGTTGGCCTGGGACTGGCCAAGGCGCTGGAAAAGCTTGGGGCGGTGGGCGTTCGGCTCAAATGGCCGAATGATGTCTTGCTGCAGTCGGGCAGTGACTTCGCCAAGCTGGCCGGGATCCTGATCGAACTTTCCAGTGATCGCCGGGGAACGCAGGCGATTATCGGCATTGGCCTCAATCTTGAAACACCAGACAGTGATTTGCCGCAGCCGGTGGCTGGTTTGAAGCAGTGTTGTGCCCAGGCTGATCGCCACGAGGTGCTGGCGGCGATTCTCGTCAGCCTGGTCGGTGTACTCGATATTTTCGCGGCCGAAGGATTTGTCAGGCTTAGAGATGAATGGCTGGGCTACCACGCCTGGCAGGATCAACTGGTCCAGGTGCTGGGCGATGGTGCTGAGCCTTTGCCGGGGCGTTGTCTGGGCGTCGATGGCGACGGCTCGCTATTGCTCGAGACGGCGCGTGGCGTCGAGCACATTTTCTCCGGCGATGTCAGCTTGCGCCCCGTAGGAAGGGCTCAGGGGTGAGCTGCGCATGATCGTCTGCCTGGATAGCGGCAATACCCGCATCAAATGGGGAGTGCATGACGGCGTGAAATGGCTGGCCCAAGGAGCAGTTGCCCATGCCGAGGTCGGGGCGTTGTCGCGACTGGTCGCCGAATGGCCCTTGCCTGAAAAGGTCATGCTGGCCAATGTGGCCGGGGTTGAGGCGGGCTGCAGTATTCGTGAGCAGCTTGCGGCTTGGGCGCCGGTATTTCACGAGGTGCGTCCGGAGCTTCGGCGTTGTGGCGTTACCAATCTTTACAAAAGCCCGGAGCGTCTTGGCGTCGATCGTTGGTGTGCATTGCTTGGCGCCCGGAGCCTTGTCGACTCGGCTACGGTGGTGGTGATGGCCGGTACGGCGACCACCATCGATACGCTGGATGCCGACGGCAATTTTCTCGGTGGAGTCATCATGCCGGGTATCGGCTTGATGCTGCGCTCGCTGGCTCACGGCACGGCGGCCTTGCCGTTCGCCGATGGGGAGTATGCAGCCTATCCGCGCTGTACCGATGATGCAATCGTGACCGGGGTTATCGACGCGCAGGCCGGGGCGATTGAGCGCATTTTTTCCCGCTTGGATGACCCGGCTGCGAGTTGCCTGCTCTCGGGTGGGTATGCCGAACAAATAGCGGTACGCCTTGTGATTCGGCATCGTCTGGCGGACAATCTTCCGCTTGAAGGATTGAGGCATCTCGCGCTCAAATCCTGATTCAGGATTGTTGAGAGAAGATGGAGATTGTTTCGGTTGCCGATTTAAAGATCGGCATGTTCGTCGCCGAGCCGGATTGCCCGTGGAGCGAATTTTCATTTGCTTTTCAGGGCTTCGTTATTACATCCCCCGAGCAGGTCGATGTTTTTCAGCAAAAATGCCGATTTGTATCGATCGATCGGTCACGTTCGTTGAATGAACATTACGCTGCACCGAAACAGGGGTGGGATCGTTCTCTGAGAGCATCGCCTTTTCAGGTGGCTGGCGCTGATGGCGATGGGAGGCTCGGAGGCGTTTCTTCGTTTATCGTGTCTGCACAGGATAAGCAGCAGGCTCGCCGCCGCCGTTTCCTCGATTTCCTGCATTCCCAAAAGGATGATGAGCAGATCCTCGCCCTGTCGCGCGAACTCTCCTATATCGAGCCGCGCTACGATGAGCTTTCCGATGCCTTGGAGCAAGCGTTTGACGCTTTTGCCGAAGGTCGGGAGGTCGATATTCTGGCGGTTCGCGAAGGCCTGCGTGATATTGCCGGCAGTCTCCAACGAAACTCCGATGCGGTGATGTGGCTGCTGCGACTGAGGCAGCGTGATCAATACAGTTTTGACCATGCGATGGATGTGTCGGTCAATATGATCATGCTCGGGACGCATATTGGCTGGCGCGAACATCAATTGCTCGAACTGGGCCTGGCGGGAATGATGCAGGACGTTGGCAAGACGCAGCTGCCGGTGGCGTTGCTGACCAAAAAGACCGACCTGACGGCCGAAGAGCGGAAACTGGTGCAGTCGCATGTGGCGAGTTCTCTGGAGATTCTGTATTCGCAGGCCAATCTCCCGCCGGAAGTGATCCTGACGGTGGCCAGGCACCATGAGCGTTGGGATGGCAGCGGTTATCCGCGTGGCCTGAAGTTCGAACAGATCGGCATGGCCGCGGAAATCGCCGGCATGGCCGATTCCTTCTGTGCAATGCTCAAGGACAAGCCTTACCGCAGTGCGCTGGGGCATCAGGAGGCGTTGGAGGAATTGCACAACCTGCGCGGCAAGCAATTCAATCCGGCGCTGATGGAGCAATTCGTCCAGTGCGTCGGTCTTTATCCGATTGGTACGCTGGTCGAACTGAATACCGGCGAGGTCGCGGTGGTCATTCAGCAGAACCGGGTGAAACGCTCAAAACCGAGGTTGGTCTTGATGCTGGATGCTCAAAAGGAGCGGGTCCGGACCTATCGCATCATCGACCTGCGCGATGCGGCGAATGCCAACCTGCGCATTGCCAAGGCATTAGCCCACAACGCCTATGGCCTGGCGCCCAATGACTACTATCTCGGATAACGACGGGTTCATCGACTATGCCACCTTCGGGGTCTGCCCGGAGGATTTGCGCTCGCTGTGCGCCTTGTCCGACGTGTGGCGTAACGCAATACGCAAGGTGGCCGGATGTTTGGGGGCGAATGCCTCGCTTGATGAATTTGTCGGGCGGACGCTCGAGTTGCCGTTGATGATTGCCGATGTCGCCTGGCAGCGGCAATGGATGCAGTCATGGCACAAACTGAGTAGCCGTGGCTTTGCAATGGTCGAAATGTTCGGTTTTTTTAACCGTGCAATCGCCTGCGCCGAGACAGACCTGTTCGGTGAGATGGTGCAGGTTAGCCGGGTTCAGCTGGATTTGTTCGGCATTCTCCGACGCTGTGTTGTTGCAGCGATCAGTTGCGCCATCGAACTGGGTGAAGAGGCGCATAACTCCGAACAGGGTTTGCCCGGTGAGTTTGCCGCGATGCGCAATTTGCGCCAGATTTCGGAAAATGCTCGGGCCGCTGCCGTGCTGTCGGTTTCCATGGTCAATCGTCGGGCTTTCTCCCACCTGACGGCGAGCGAATTGCAGAGTTTGCCGGTGTTGCTGACCGATCAGTTGACCACCCTGTTGCGTCCTCAGGACAAGGCGTTCATCGGTCACGAGGGCGAATGGCTTCTGGTGTTGCCGGATGTGCATTCCGCCGCTCAGCCAGCCTTGGCCGCTGCCCAGATTCGCCGTGCCTTTGCGCATCCTTTGGTATTGCTCAGCGGTCGTGGCATCTCGCTGGATGTGGCGATTGGTGCGGCCATGTCTCCCGAGCATGGCAGCGATGCCGAAGAATTGATCCAGGCAGCCAGGCTGGCGCGAGCCAGTCTGCAATCCTCCAATGAACCCTTCGCCATGTACGATCTGCGCATGAAGGAGGATTGGCAGAGCCACCATCAACTGTCAGAGGAACTCCGGGAGGCATTGCGCAAGGATGTACTGAGCCTTCATCTGCAGCCGCAGGTGGATGTTGAAAGCGACCGGTGTTTTGGTGCCGAGCTTCTGCTGCGCTGGCAGCGGAGCAACGGAGATTGGGTGGCGCCGTCGTTGATCGTGGAAATGATCGAAGAATACGGGTGGCGCGCTCAATTTACCGAGTGGCTGATCCGTTCGGCCCTGCGCCTCAGCGCGGAACTTGACGCAGCGGGCGTCGATATCTGCTTGTCGCTCAACCTGACGGCCGGCGATTTGCTCGATACCGATCTGCCTGATCTGGTGGCCCAATGTCTGGAAACCTGGCGTCTGCCTGCCGAGCGATTCACCTTTGAGTTGACCGAGTCGGTGATGATGGTCGACCGCGAGCGCGGTCTGTCGGTGATGTCCAAGTTACGTGCCATGGGGGTCAAGCTGGCTCTGGACGATTTCGGTACCGGCTATTCTTCATTGAGCTACCTGGTCACGCTGCCCTTGAACGAGATCAAGATCGACCGTTCCTTCGTGGTGGGCATGTTCTCGTCGATCGAAAACCTGCGTATTGTGCGGACGATTATCGACTTGACCCATGATCTTGGCATGGTTTCGCTGGCCGAGGGGGTCGAGGAGGCCATTCAGCGCGATCAGTTGTTGGCACTCGGGTGCACCAAGGTTCAAGGTTATTTCTACGGGAAACCAATGCCGTTCGCTGACTTCGTTGCCTGGCATCGAGCCCGTCAGGCTTGAACAAAGCTCGGCGAGCGGTGACAATCCGTTGTCATTGTTCCATCCCCCGGGAGATTCCATGTTCGATCCGGTTATCAACAGCCTGCCTGCCTTTGCCGGGTATTTTGCGACGGCGCTTGGTTTGCTTGCCGTCTTTGTCGTGCTCTACGTCTTTGTCACGCCATATGACGAAATGGCCCTGATTCGCGAGGGCAATACCGCGGCAGCCGTCAGCCTGGGGGGCGCTATCGTGGGTTATGCCATGCCGATTGCTGTGTCTGTCGCCGTCAGTCATAACATTGTCGCGATGATCGGTTGGGGGGGTGTCGCCTGCATCGTGCAATTGCTGGCTTACATCGTGGCGCGTCTGGCGCTGCCGCAACTCGTCCTGAACATTCCCCTGGGGAAAGTCGCCTCGGCGATTTTTCTCGCTTCGCTTTCGCTCGGCATCGGCATCCTCAACGCCGGCTGCATTGCCTGATCATTCAAGGAGAACACCATGGCCCTGATGGACTTCATCAAGAAACAGTTTATCGACGTCCTCCAATGGACCGAGGATTCCGACGGCACGCTGGCTTGGCGCTACCCGATGGCGGAAATGGAAATCCAGAACGGCGCCAGCCTGACGGTGCGTGATTCGCAGCTGGCCATGTTCGTCAACGAAGGCACAGTGGCCGATGTCTTTGCGCCGGGCATGTACAAGCTGACGACGCAGACGCTGCCGGTCCTGACCTACCTGAAAAACTGGGACAAGCTGTTTGAATCCCCGTTCAAGTCCGACGTCTACTTCTTCTCAACCCGTACCCAACTCGACCAGAAGTGGGGTACGCCGAACCCGATCACCATCCGCGACAAGGAGTTCGGCATCGTCCGTCTGCGTGCCTTCGGCATCTACTCGTATCATCTGACGGATCCGAAAACCTTCTACCAGAAGATCTCCGGTACGCGCGACATCTACACTCGCGAGGAGCTCGAGGGTCAGTTGCGCAACACCATGGTCGCCGGGTTGACCGATCTGTTCGGCGAATCTGGCGTGGCCTTCATCGATATGGCGGCCAATCAGGACGAGTTTGGCAAGGCGATGTTCGCCAAGGCGGCCCCGATGTTTGCCGAGTATGGCCTGGCGCTCGATTCGCTGGTCGTCCAGAACGTTTCGCTGCCCGAAGAGCTGCAGAAGATTCTCGACCAAAAGATCGGTATGAACATGATCGGCGACATGCAGCGCTACACGCAGTATCAGGTCGCCAACAGCATTCCGGATGCCGCGAAAAACGAAGGCGGCATGGCCGCGATGGGCGTCGGCCTCGGTGCCGGTGTCGGTTTCGGTCAGGTCGTCGGGCAGGCGATGGGCGCGGCCCTGCAACCAGCTGCCGCGGCGCCGGCGGTCGCGGCGATTTCGGCCGATGACATTGTGGCGACGCTGGAAAAACTGCACGGGCTGGTCGAAAAAGGCATCCTGACCAAGGAAGAATTCGAGGCCAAGAAAGCCGAGTTGCTGAAGAAACTGACCTGATCCACGGCCTATGGCCCTGAACGCCTCCTGTCCCTCCTGCGGCGCGCCGGTTGTTTTCAAATCGGCATCGTCGGTTTTTGCCGTCTGTGAATATTGCCAGAGCACGCTGGTCCGTCACGACCAGAATCTGGAAGACATTGGCAAGATGGCGGCGCTGGTCGAGGACCGTTCGCCGCTGCAACTGGGCTCGGAGGGCAGCTACAAGGGCATTCATTTTGCGCTGATCGGGCGCATTCAGGTCAAGTACAGCCAAGGCTATTGGAACGAGTGGCACCTGCTGTTCGACGACATGCGAACTGGCTGGCTGTCGGAGGCAGGCGGTGAGTATGTGCTTACCTTCATGCAGCAGGTCCAGGAGCCGCTCCCGGCCTTTGACGGGCTGAAGATTGGCCAGCGTTTTGTGCTGGCCAGCCAGACGTGGACCGTCAGCAATCTCGAAAACGCCGAGTGCGTGGCAGGGCAGGGCGAACTGCCGTTCAAGGTCGGGGCTGGCTATCCGGTAGCGACTGTCGACCTCCGGAGCCAGGCCAGTTTCGCGACCCTCGATTACTCGGAAACGCCGCCCCTGTTGTTCGTTGGCGAAGCGGTTGATTTCAAGTTGCTGAAGATGGCCAAGCTGCGCGATGGCATGTCCGAACCGACGGCGACGGTTACCGCTCAGGTTTTCCGCTGCCCGAGTTGCGGCTCTCCAATGTCGGCCCGCTCCCGGGAAATTCTCGCAGTGGGTTGCGCGACTTGCGGTGCGGTGGTCGATACCGCCGACCAGAACTACAAAATTCTCTCCAAATCGCTGACGGCTCGCGATGAAAAATACACGCCGCGCTTGCCGCTCGGCAGCAAGGGAACGCTCGAGGGCAAGCCGGTCGAAGTGATCGGTTTTCTGGTCAAGCAGAGCAAGGTCGACGGCATTGCCTACCACTGGAGCGAATACCTGCTGGCCGGCGAGCACGGCAGCTACCGCTGGCTGACCGAATACAACGGGCACTGGAACGTGGTCGATGTGTTGTCGAGGCCGCCGACGAGCAGCGGTGTCATCGAAGTCGACAGCATTCGCTTTGCCGGCGAGCTCTTCAAACATTTCTCGACCACACAGGTGGCTGAAGTCATCCAGGTGGCCGGGGAATTCACCTGGCGAGTCAGGCGCGGTGAAACCAATCGGGTTGTCGATTACGTCGCTCCGCCATTAATGCTGTCACGTGAATCCACCGCTAACGATCTGACCTGGTCACAGGGCGTCTATGTATCGCCCAAAACAATCGCCGAGGCCTTCAAATTGCCGGGGGATTTGCCCGAACCAATTGGGGTCTTTGCCAACCAGCCCAATGCCTGGGCGGCGGCAGACCATCGCGTCTGGAGCTTGTTCTGGAAACTCGTTCTGGTCGCCATCGTCGTCCAGTTCTTCTTTGTCTTTCTTTCCGGCGGCAAGCAATTGCTGCGACAGGATTTCACCTTTGAGCCGCGCCGCAGTGACGAGGTACAGACCCGGGAATTCGAGGTCACCGGCAAGAAGCGTAAGGTCACCGTCAAGAATTCGACATCGCTTAACAACAACTGGATCGGCCTGGAGATGATGCTGGTCAACAAGTCCACGGGTACTGCCTGGCCGGCGACCCGCGAATTGTCCTTCTACAGCGGTTACGACGGTGGCTCCTGGACAGAAGGCAGTCGGGATGACGAGGTGGTTTTTTTGAATATCCCGGCCGGTACTTATTATCTGACGCTCGATCCCGACATGGCGCCCAACAACTCGCTGGCCGTGCGCGATACCGTTGAGGTTCATACGGCCAGTGCGGGCTGGTCGAATTTCGTGATGGTGCTGATCTTCCTGCTGCTCTTCCCCATCTTCGTCAGCATGCGGCGGGCTGCTTTCGAAGGGCGGCGCTGGGCAGAAAGCGACCATGCGCCGGTGAGCAGCGACGATGCGGATGGGGGTGACGACTGATGTTCGATAAATTCAACATCGTCGCCGGTGTCTTTGCCTTGCTGCTCTTCGCTTATGCCCAGCATCAGGGATGGAACATGTTCGATAATGTGGCCAATTCCGGGCACGGCGGTTCAGGCAGCAGCCGGACTTATCACAAGTAATATAAATTACCCGGATTGGCTGATAATGACGCCCGTGCGGCTGATCCTCTCCCTATTTCTTTTGTTGTTTCTCGCTCCTGTCTTTGCGGTGGAGCGAGTCGTCCTGCAACTGAACTGGAAACATCAGTTCCAGTTTGGCGGCTACTACGCCGCCATCGACAAGGGGTACTTTCGCGATGCCGGCTTCGACGTCAGTCTGCGTGAGCTAAGCGAGGGAAGCGATCCGGTCAGTGCGGTGCTTGCTGGCGAAGCGGAGTTCGGTGTCGCCGCTTCCGAACTCGCCCTGCATCGGGCCCAGGGCAAACCGGTCGTGGCCTTGGCCGCCATCGTCCAGCGCTCGCCGCTGGTGCTATTGGTCAACCGGCGAAAGATCACCAGCATTGATGCATTGAATGGTGCTCGCATCATGTTGACGCCGCATGAAACGGAACTGTTTGCCTATCTGCGTCGCGAAGGGGTGACGCGCTATGACGCGGTGTCGCATAGTTTCGATCCCAAGGATCTGATTTCAGGCCGGGTTGATGCCCTGTCCGGCTATGTTACCGACGAACCCTACACCTTGCAGTCCGTGGGTTTCCCCTATCTGGCTTTCAGTCCGTCGGCCGTCGGCATCAATTTTTACGGAGACACCCTATTTACGACCGAAGGACGGGCCCATAGCGCCCCGGAGCGCGTCCGCGCCTTTCGCGCCGCCGCCATCCAGGGCTGGAAGTATGCGATTGAGCATCCGGAAGAAGTCGCTGATCTGATCCTGAAGAAATACTCCAGGCGACATGAGCGGGCGCATCTGTTATTCGAAGCGAAGGAATTGAAGCGCCTGATGCAGCCGGATCTGGTCGAGCTCGGCCTGCAATCAAGCAGCCGTTGGCAGCAGATTGCCCAGACCTACGCCGAGTTGGGCATGCTGCCGGAAAAGTACTCGGTTACTGGATTGATCTTCGAAGCCGAAGAACGGAAACTGCCGGTATGGTTTGGCTACGCACTTGCCGGCATTGCGCTGCTGATCCTTGTGGTTGCCGGAGCGGCAGTCTATTTCGCTCGTCTGAACCGGCGTCTGACCCGCGAGATGATTTCGCGACGGGTGTTCGAGCGGGCGTTGAGTCATAGCGAGGAGCGCTATCGGCAACTCGCCGAGCACAGCAAGGATGTGATCTGGACCGTCGACCTCGCTACCATGCGCTTTAGCTATGTCAGTCCCTCGGTGGAAGCGGTGCGTGGGTTCACGCCTGACGAAGTGATCAACCAGACGCTGGCTGAAGCGATGACCCCGGCCTCCTATGCCGCGGTTGTGGCAACGCTTGAGGAGCATCTCTCCCGATTGGCTGCCGGCGATCTGAGCGCCCAGTCGGCGATGACGGAAATCGAGCAACCGCACAAAAATGGCGGGGTCATCTCATCCGAAGTTGTCGGCAGCTTTCTGCTCGATCAACAAGGCAAGCCTTTCGCGTTGCTGGGCATTGCCCGTGATATTTCGGAGCGTCGCCGCTCCGAGGCCGAATTGCGCAGCGCCAACGACAAGCTGCGCAAGCAGTTGGAAGAAATCGAAAAGTTGCAGGTGGCGCTTCGGGAGCAGGCAATTCGCGATAGCCTGACCGGTTGCTTCAATCGGCGCTATCTCGATGAAACACTGGAGCGCGAGCTATCCCGTTCGCGCCGTGAAGGCTACCCACTTTCTTTGCTTATTCTCGACCTCGACCATTTCAAGCGGATCAACGACACCTATGGCCACATGGCCGGCGATCAGGCACTGATCGTTCTGGCCGAAACTTTACGCGCTGGCATCCGGCACGAGGACGTGCTCTGCCGCTACGGCGGCGAGGAATTCGTCATCCTGATGCCGCGCATGCCCTTGGCCATTGCAGCCGAAAGGGCTGAACTCTGGCGCAGCAAAATTGCCGAAATCCGTGTCACCTTCGGCAATTTCGAGCTTTCCTTTACCGCCTCGGCCGGGGTTGCTGCCTACCCCGATCACGGAAAAATGCCCGATGAACTGACCCAGGCCGCCGATCAAGCACTCTACATGGCCAAAAACGAGGGACGTAACCGGGTCGTGGTCTATTCAGCGAACCGCGGTTGAGTCGGTTTAATCACCGCCGCCTCCACAGCCACCACCGCAGCCACTGCCACCATCCCCGTCGCTGCTGCCTGAATCGCCACTGCCTGAGTCTCCAGAGCAGCCGCTGCTGCAGCCGATATGGCTGGCGCAATAGGCGTCGCCGGTAGCGCCGTTGCGAGCCGCCATGCAATCCAGCTGATAGATGAAGCCGCCAGCAATGCCAAGGCTGGCGTCGAGCGCGAATAGTCGAGGCAGGCGCTCCGGTTTTTTCGGGTCGATCTTCTCCTGCGCACAGGCCAGTCGCCAGGCGCGCCTGATGCCATCGCTCGCCAGCGTTGGCGAACTCATCGCCTCAGCTGGCGTGTGGTGCAGGAAGCGGCCGAAGGCGTGCCGACAGAACTTGTCGTATTGCCGGGTGAACAGAATGAACTCATGCCACGCGTCATCGACCGCCTGCGAAGGCATGGCCACCATGCGACGCCCGGCCCTGCGGCACAGCTGAAAGTAATCGTGCAGCCCGGCAAGGACCTCAGTCCGCTGTTCCGGGCTAAGTTCAGGTCGCCGGGCTGCCAGTCGCTTGTCGAGGAAACGCTGATACGGGTAGCGCTCAATGTAGGCGGCCTGCCGTTGCCGGCCCCACCTGCGCCACAGTAGAGCGACGAGCAGGGCCAGAAGGGAGAAGACGATCAGTTTGCCCATCGGCTCAGGTATTGACGTCGAAACAGAGGTATTTGATTTCCAGATAGTCCTCGATGCCGTACTTCGAGCCTTCGCGGCCGAGGCCGGATTGCTTGATGCCGCCGAACGGCGAAACCTCGTTGGAGATCATGCCGGTATTGATGCCGACCATGCCGTATTCCAGCGCCTCGCCAACACGCCAGCAGCGGCCGACATTGCGGGTGAAGAAGTAGGCGGCCAGGCCGAACTCGGTATCGTTGGCCATGGCGATGGCCTGTTCCTCGGTCTCGAAGCGGAACAGCGGTGCTACCGGGCCGAAGGTTTCCTCACGGGCCACCATCATCGCGGTCGTCACGTCGGCCAGCACTGTTGGCTGGAAGAAGTTGCCCCCGCGTTCATGGCGGGCGCCACCGCACAGTACGCGCGCGCCCTTGCCGACTGCGTCGGCGACGTGCGCTTCGACCTTGCTCAGGCCGGCTGCGTTGATCAGCGGGCCTTGCGCGACGCCGGCTTCAATGCCGGCGCCGACTTTCAGGGCGCTCGCCTTCTCGGCAAACTTGGCG
Source organism: Pseudomonadota bacterium (assembly GCA_018262245.1). GTDB lineage: Bacteria > Pseudomonadota > Gammaproteobacteria > Burkholderiales > Rhodocyclaceae > Azonexus. The sequence goes on from JAGTRV010000026.1 coordinate 19,697, forward strand.
GCAAACTCATCGTAGATGCCAGCCTGGATCAGGAATCGGTTGGCGCAGACGCAGGTCTGGCCGGTGTTGCGGTATTTGGCCGCAATGGCACCGTCGACCGCAGCGTTCACATCGGCGTCGTCGAACACGATGAACGGCGCATTGCCGCCCAATTCCAGCGACAGCTTCTTGATGGTCGGCGCGCATTGCGCCATCAGCAGGCGCCCAACGCCGGTCGAGCCAGTAAAGGACAGCTTGCGCACGATAGGGTTGGCGCACAGCTCGCCGCCGATCTCAGCCGGCTTGCCAGTGACGACATTGAATACGCCAGCCGGGAAACCTGCCTGCTCAGCCAGCACGGCCAAGGCCAGAGCAGTCAGCGGCGTCGCTTCGGCCGGCTTGACCACCACCGGGCAACCAGCGGCCAGTGCCGGAGCGACCTTGCGGGTGATCATGGCGAGCGGGAAATTCCAGGGCGTGATTGCCGCACAGACGCCGATCGGCTGCTTGATGACCAGCAGGCGCGTGTTCGCAGCCGGGCTCGGGATGCTCTCGCCGTAGGTGCGCTTGCCCTCTTCAGCAAACCACTCGACAAAGGAGGCGCCGTAGATTACCTCGCCCTTGGCTTCCTGCAACGGCTTGCCGCATTCGGCGGTGACCAGCTGGGCCAGGTCGTCGGCATTCTTGATGATCAGGCTGAACCAGGCTTGCAACGATTGGGAACGGCGACGGGCGGTCAGGGCACGCCAAGCCGGCCAGGCAGCATTGGCCGCGTCTATGGCGCGGCGGGTTTCGGTGGCGCCGCAGAGCGGTACATCGGCCAGCTTTTCCCCGGTCGCCGGGTTGATCACCGCCAGCTGGGCGCCGTCATCGGCCCTGGCCCATATTCCGCCAATCAGGTTGGTCGACCGTAGCAATTCAGTGTTCTGTAAATTCATGGTCTTGAAAATTCCTGTAAAAACTGTAAGTTATGTATTGATCCAAGAAAGTGCTTTAGCTAAATGCGTATTCCAGCCCTGATTCTGCTCTCCCTTTCAGCCTTGCTGCTCGCCGCTTGCGGCAGCCCGGGGCCGCGCTCTTCCGCCTCGACGGAAACTATAGCGCAAGCATCGCGTCCGGTCAGCGAGAAGGGTACCGAGGTGGTTTTCTACGCCATGGGACTGATTGACACCGGTTACCGCTTCGGCGGCAAAAATCCCGAAGCCGGTCTCGATTGCAGCGGCATGGTCAGCTATATCTACGGGCAGGCGGCGGGGCTCAGGGTCCAGGGCAGCGCGGCGGATATCGCGCGCAACGGCAAACCGATCGACCGGGCAGAACTGCGGCCGGGCGATCTGGTGTTCTTCAATACCCTGAATCGCTCGTTCTCGCATGTCGGCATCTACATCGGCGAGACGCGCTTCATCCATGCGCCGTCGACCAACGGCCGGGTTCGCATCGACCGGCTGAGCGACACTTACTACGCGCAGCGCTTCCAGGCCGCCCGTACCTTCTTCGACTAAAGTCGATCAGGCTGCTGCGTCTTCGATGGCCGAGGCCATACGGCCATGCAGATCATTCCGGTCATCTCCGGAAATCCCCGGAAAGAGATCGGGATCATCCTTTTTGCCATTCCTGCATGGCGATAGTCAGCATGGCCGGACAGGTCGGAATATCGACGGTGGCCATGAGCTTCTGGATATCTTCATGGGTGAGTTCGCGGCTACTCTGTTGAATCATGGCGATTTTGGCGTATTGAGTATTGTTGTTGATTTAAGCCAAGCTTAATCCTTTTGGCGCCATGGACGCAGGCTCAGGCTGGGGGTAGAATGCGTCCCTCTCATGCGCCCGTAGCTCAGCTGGATAGAGTACTGCCCTCCGAAGGCAGGGGTCACTGATTCGAATTCAGTCGGGCGCACCAGAATTCCGTTGTAAATCAATCGATTGAGCCATCCTTTAGGGTGGCTCTTTTGCTTTGTACGGAACCTGTATGGAAAACCATGTCTCGTTGGGGGGATAAGATGTATCGCATTCTGGTAATGCGATCACACGGCCAATAAAGGTTCTCGTTAACTGTCCCCTAGTCCCCAGATGAACGGCGGACAGACTTCAAGCAGTGCGGTGTGCCAAATTTTGAAGGCTTTGACGGTCTTCCATGCGGCATCGGTGGGGGCAATAGATGGTTTGCTCGGCAACCCCATCCTGCGAGGCAGCGACCCGATGTCGCAGTTGTGTTCGATGCCCTCAGGAAATGGGAGAAGGATTTTCAGCCAACCCTAACGCCGATCAGAACCATGCCATCGTCACCGCCGAGGAAACCCTACCTCAGGGCTTCCCTAGCATTCATTGCGCGATCTTGATCGCTATCACCCTGGTGCTCCGCAGGCTGATCGAAGAGCATCTGGTCGAGCAAATTTGCATAAATATGGTCTAGTATGTAGCCGATCGGTATTACTAAAGTTAGGTATGCTATGTGCAAAATCATTGTTAGTGAGCTTTCACACGCCTTACCTATTGATAGTGTAAATTGCACTTGATGTCCTGAAGCCAATGGATAGATCGTCATCTCTTTCGTTCGTAATTAGACAAGCTTCGATCCAGTAAACGCATGCACCGTCTCCCTGAGTCTGTTCACGAAGCAATTGAAAGCGGTCGGATTCCGTCGCCGCCCGAAATCCTGTTGCGACTGATGCGAACTGTCGAAGACGAGCAGGCAACGATGGGTGACTTGGCTGGAATCGTTGAGCAAGACCCAGGGTTGGCCAGCCGCATATTGAGCGTGGCCAATTCACCTGCGCTACGCCGAGGAACAGAGCTCAAGAATCTTGAAACCTGCCTGATCGCCCTCGGCACGCGACTGGTTCGCTCACTCGCCACCTGTCTTTCCATCCAGAGACTTTTTGAACGCGACACCAAGCTGGGGGGGGCTGACGTTGCCGACTTCTGGAGTCATTCACTCCTAGTTGGCGAGCTCGGGCGAAGCATTGCTGAGCTTGCAGGATACCCGCATCCTGATGAAGCCTATCTGTCGGGGCTGTTGCACGATATTGGTGAGCTCATTCTGCTGTCGGCCATTGGCGAACCCTATCGCCGCTTCATGGTGAATGCGGAAGGCAATGCCAGATTGCTGACTGAAGAACGGCAGCTGTTTGGCACTACGCATGCCGAGGTCGGTGGGTGGCTGATCGACCATTGGGAATTGGATTCCGTGCTGGCCGATGGTGTGTCTTTCCACCATGCAACGGGAGGGCAAATTCAGACGGCAACAGCCTTGCCGCAGATCGTCTGGATGGCTCAGGCGCTGAGTGCAAGCATGGAAGATTCGCCTGAGTTTGGTTTGGCGCTCAACGGTAGCAGCCTCAAGGTCGAGAAATCAGCCCTGATTGCTGCGCGAGAGCGCGCCATCCAGCGAACCCGGCAAATTGCAGAAGCCATCGGAATTGCTGTTCCTGAAGCATTTCCAAAGCGCCGCACGCTGATGTCGCCCCCGGCAGTGAGTTCGCCTGCTTCGGAAAGTGCTGCAGAGGACGATCTCACCGCAATGCTCGGTGGCATGGCGTTGCTGCAACCGCTGCAACAGGACTTGTTCCAACTGGGCAGTGACACAGAAGTCTTGCTGGCCTTGCGAGAGTCCGCGCGAATTCTCTTCGAACTATCCAAAGTGGCCATCCTGTTGGCGACTGAAAAAGGGGATGCACTGTCTGGCGAAAAGGTGGGGGCTCAACCGGAACTCTTCCGACAGCTTGCGATCCCCCTGCTTGCATCCCATTCCCTGGCCGCCGCGGCGGTCATCGGCCGTCAGATACGGACAACATTTGAACAGCCTGAATCGCTCCCCTTGCTCGACTTGCAGATCGCCCGGGCCTTGGCGACTGAAGGCCTGCTGTGCGTCCCGATGCTGGCACGCAACCGCGTCATTGGTGTCATGATTTGCGGCTTGTCGGCCAAACAATATGGTCGTCTGCAGCGCCGAATACCCTGGTTGGCCAACTTCGGCAAAATTGCCGCAATCAGTCTCGATGCCCTGATGGAGGCCAAGCATCACCGGCAGCAAGTCGAGGCGGAACTGAGCCATCAATTTAACCACCATGCACGCCAGATCGTTCATGAGGCCGGTAACCCGCTCGGTATTATCAAGAGCTATC
>JAGTRV010000285.1 GCA_018262245.1 Pseudomonadota bacterium
TTACCGTGATTGTGGCGACTGGCACCGCGAACTGATTGCCTATCTGGTTGGCAACCGCGACCGGTTGGCTGCTGCCACCCAAGGTGACTTCCTGCGGGGCGCGGTCAACGCCGGAAAACGGGCAAAAATGAGCCACGTCGAGGCCACCTATCTGGCCTGGATTGACGTTCGCGAACTCGGCTTGGCCAATCCCGCGGCCCATTTCGAGGCGCATGGACTGGGCCTGTCCGATGGCGCCGATTTCGGCGCACCGGGCTGGCTGCGCTTCAATTTCGGCTGCACCCGCGCGACGCTCGATGAGGCACTCGGGCGCTTTGCCGCCGGCTGCAAGGCGGCATGAGTTCCTATACGCTGGCCGTTTTCGCGCTGGCGGGTGCGCTGATAGCGCAAGCGGTCGCCGCCGGTCTGGCGACCGAACTTTTTCTGAGCAAGGGCCGCCCTGCCGTGGCACGGCGTTCCTGGCTGGCGCTGGCGATCGGCTCGCTGCTCCTCGCCCTGCACCATGGGTATGCGCTCGAACTCGCCTTGAGTACCGGTCTCCACGACCTGCGTCAGGCGCTTCTCGCAGGCGTCGCCGCGCTGCTGGTGGCGCTTGCGGTGTCCGGGCTCAGGCGGCTGGCCTGAACGCCCCGCGCTCGGTAATGATCCAGTCCAGTCGCTGGTCGTGCGCTTCAGGCCGGATGCTGTCGACACGGTTAATCTCGAAGCCGACGCCAACCGCCAGCGGGCGCGGGGAGAGTGCGGCCAGGGTGCGGTCGAAATAGCCGCCCCCATAGCCAAGGCGATAGCCCGCGCCGTCGAATCCGTTGAGCGGCAGCAGGATCAGGTCGGGTGTCAGCCACTCGCCGGCGCTCGGCGTCGGGATGCCGTAGCGATCCGGTTCGAGGCGGGTGTCCGGGGTCCACTCGCGAAAACGCAGCGCCTCCTTCTCGGCAACGACCACCGGCAGCGCGGCGCGACCATTGGCACTTGCCCAGCTTGTCAGCAACGGGCGCACATCGGGCTCGTGCTTGATCGGCCAGCAGAAAGCAGCGACCTTGGGTCTGGGCAGTGTCACCAGCGCATGGGCCACGATACGCGCCGACAGCGCCTGGTGTTCGGCACTCGCCAAGGCCGCCCGCCGACTCGCCATGTCCTGCCGCAATGCCCGTCGCCAGGCCGTGTTATCCTCGTAACGACTGTTCATACGCCAAATCTAGCATGAAGTTTCAAGCCCTCCTCCTCGGCATTATTGTTTCATTGCCGCTTTTCGCCCAAGAAAGCCGCGACAGCACCTATCTCGCCGCCCGCGACGCCTTTCGCGCCGGGGATCGCGCCAAGCTGGGCCGCGCTGCCGAGCAGCTCGGCAATCACGAACTCGCGTCCTACGTCGAAAACTACCAATTGCGCATCAACATCGACCAGGGCGACAGCGCAGCCATGCGCGCCTTCCTTGATCGCCACGAGCGGACCTACGTCGCCGAGAAACTGCGTGCCGACTGGATTCGCTGGCTGGGCAAGCGTGGCAACTGGAGCGAAATCGTTGTCGAGTACCCGAAGCTGATTGCCCCCGAGCCCGATGTCACCTGCTACTACCAACAGGCGCGGCTGGCGGACGGCGACAAGACGGTGCTCGACGATGCGCAGAAGTTGTGGCTGACCATGCTCGAACCGCCGGAAGCCTGTCGGGCGGTACTCGACGCATTGGTTCGCGACAACCGTCTGGTGGCCGATGACATCTGGGCCCGGGCCCGTCGCCAGTTCGAGGCCAATCGCCCGGGTTCGGCCCGGCTTACGCTGGCGGCTTTGCCGGCCAGCCAGGCCGTCGATGCGAAAGCGCTCGACAAGGTGATCGACAGCTCGATGGCTTATCTGGCCAAGCAAGCGGCCGGCTGGAGCAGCAGCCGAAGCGGTCGCGAATTGACAGCGCTGGCGATCCAGCGCGTCGCCGCCAACGATCCGCGTGCCGCGGCGACAGAGCTGGAAAAGCTGCAAGGGCGCATGCAGGATTCCGAGCGGCAATGGACATGGAGCCAGCTCGGGTTGCAGGCGGCCAAACGCCACTACAGCGAGGCGCTCGGCTGGTATGCGCTGGGCGGTGAAACACCGCTTTCCGACGAGGGTGCCCAATGGAAGGTGCGTGCTGCGCTGCGTGCCCACGACTGGAGCGTGGTTCTGGCCACCATCGGCGCGATGCCGCCGGCGCTGGCGGCGCAACCGGAATGGGTCTACTGGCTGGGTCGCGCCTACAAGGCCGGCGGTCTGACCACACAGGCCGAGGCGCAGTTCGAGAAGATCGCCGGCCAGGCCAACTTCTATGGCAACCTGGCCGACGAGGAACTCGGACGCAAGATCCTGACTCCCCCGAAAGCCACGGCCCTGACCGCCGAAGAACAGAAGGCGGCGCGCGACAATCCGGCAATTCGGCGCGCCATGGCCTTTTTCCGGCTCAACATGCGAACCGAGGCGGTGCGCGAATGGAACTGGTCATTGCGCGGCATGGACGACCGCGAACTGCTGGCCGCCGCCGACCTGGCCAAGCGCAACCAGATCTGGGACCGTGCCATCAACACCGCCGACCGCACGAAGAGCGAGCACGATTTCACGTTGCGTTTCCTCGCGCCCTATGGCGAGCAGGTGCGCCCGGCGGCGCAGAATCAGGCCCTCGACGATGCCTGGGTCTATGGCCTGATGCGTCAGGAAAGCCGCTTCATCACCGGCGCCAAATCGAATGTCGGTGCCTCCGGCCTGATGCAGCTGATGCCGGCGACCGCCAAGTGGGTGGCCAAGAAAATCGGCCTCAAGGACTACAACCACGGTCGCGTCAACGACACCGAGATCAACGTGCTGCTCGGCACCAGCTATATGCGCCTGGTCATGGAAAATCTCGACAATCACCCGGTGCTGACCTCGGCCGCCTACAATGCCGGCCCCGGCCGCGCCAAGAAATGGCGCGCCGACCAGCCGCTGGAAGGCGCCATCTACGCCGAAACCATCCCGTTCAACGAAACCCGCGATTACGTCAAGAAGGTCATGAGCAACTCGGTCTATTACTCGATGCAATTCACCGGCCGCCCGGATTCGCTGAAGACCAGGCTGGGGGTGGTCGGCGGGCGCACCGAGGATGCGCCGAAGGATGCCGATCTGCCTTAAACTGCAGGCTTTGTGACGCGAAGAATAAACATGCCCGCTGCGGTCGGTAACGAAATCCTGCAAGTTCCGGATAATGCTTGGGAGATTGTGCGCGACTGCCGGGTATTTTTCCTCAAGCAGCTCGTCCGCCTGCTGCAGGAGGCGGAACGGCTACCCGAAGAACCGTTGCGCGCTTTCGTCAAGGCTGCGGGTGCGTATTACGACGACATCGTGGCGACGGAAAAGCGCAGCCGCTTCGATCAGCTTGGGAGCCTCACCGCATCGCGGATATCGCTTCTCGGCGACGATGACCTTGAGCTCGATATCCGCCTCAGTAGTTTCGTGTCGCAGTTGCTTGAGGCAAACAGCAACGAACTATGGCGTGTCTATCTGCGTTTCGTGACGCTGCTTGGCCGCCCCGACCTTTCGCCGAGCGACAATCCGGTCGGCCCCAAGGCGGTTGCGATGGGTCTGGTGGCCTT
>JAGTRV010000117.1 GCA_018262245.1 Pseudomonadota bacterium
GTTCACCCAGGTGCCGCGGGTGTGCTGGTTGAAGCCCATGGTCCAGTAGGAAACGACCTTGACCTTCGGGTCGGCATAGGCCTTGGCCAGCGCTTCGAGGTTTTCTTTCGGCACGCCGGAAATCTCGTGCGCCTTGTCCAAGGTGTATTCGGAAACGAAAGCGGCGAATTCGTCGAAAGTCATCGGGGCCGAATTGTTCGGATTGCCCTTCGGCTTGCCATCCTCGCCCGGGTAGCCATTGTTCATGGCCACCTTTTCCAGCGGGTGATTCGGACGCAGGCCGTAGCCGATGTCGGTCACGCCCTTGGCGAACTTGACGTGCTTGGCGACGAAATCCTTGTTCACCGCACCGGTCGTGATGATGTGGTTGCAGATGTAGTTGAGGATGGCCAGATCGGATTGCGGCTTGAAGATCAGCGTGTTGTCGGCCAGTTCGCAGGAGCGGTGGCTGAACGTAGACAGCACATGGACCTTGACGTGATTGTTGCTTAGCCGACGGTCGGTGATGCGCGACCACAGGATCGGGTGCATCTCGGCCATGTTCGAACCCCACAGCGCGAACACGTCGGCATGCTCGGCATCGTCATAGCAACCCATCGGCTCGTCGATGCCGAAGGTGCGCATGAAACCGGCGACGGCCGAGGCCATGCAGTGACGGGCGTTGGGGTCGAGGTTGTTGGTGCGGAAGCCGGCTTTCATCAATTTGGCTGCTGCATAGCCTTCCCAGACCGTCCATTGGCCGGACCCGAACATGGCGATATTCTTCGGCCCGCCTTCCTTGAGTGCGGCCTTGCACTTCTCTTCCATGATGTCGAAGGCCTGGGTCCAGGTAATGGGCTTGAAGTCGCCATTCTTGTCGTACTTGCCATCCTTCATGCGCAGCATCGGCGACATCAGCCGGTCCTTGCCGTACATGATCTTCGAGAGGAAATAGCCCTTGATGCAGTTCAGGCCGCGATTGACCGGCGCATCCGGGTCGCCCTGGGTAGCCACGACACGGCCTTCCTTGACGCCGACCAACACACCGCAACCGGTACCGCAGTAACGGCAAACGCCCTTGTCCCAGCGCACGCCGTCATCCTTGCCCTTCTGCTGCGCCTGAACGAGGCCGGGAACAGCGATCCCAGCCGTCGCAGCGGCTGCGGCCACCGCATTGCTCTTGATGAAGTCACGCCGGGTCAGTTTCACTTGCAGCATCTCAGGCCTCCTCGTCTGGATCGGATTCGTATTGGTGATACACCAGCGAGGCCGAGAGCACTCCCGGCAGGCGGCGTATCTCCTCAAAGATTTCGACTGTGGCGCCTTCAGAGGCAATCTCGATGGAAACGATCATCCGGCCATCTTCGGCGGCGGCATGAACCTCAACCCCGGCAAGAAGCCGCAATTGCGCGGCCACTTGTTCTGCCTCCGCCGGCAATACGCCGAGGATGAGGCTGGAGATATTGACCCCCTCAGAGACTTTCATGTCCATACAACGCCCAGTCAGTTTGATGTCAGCTTGCGCAATCTACGCCCATAAGCCGGCGCTTCTTTAGCGCAAATCAAAACAACAGGAATACCCCTAAATTTCTTGCAGGTATGTTGACGACAATCAAATGCGAGGAAGCACCCTGCGTGCATTGGCGGCAGTCGCCAAGATCACTTCGGCCCGACTGATGCCACGCAGGTCGGCGAAGACATCGGCGATGCGGGCCAATTCAGCCGGCGAGTTGCGGCCGCCGTTCAGCCAAGCGGGGGGAATGTCCGGTGCGTCGGTTTCAAGGACGATGGATTCGAGCGGCAGGCTTTTCGCCAGATCGCGGATCCGCGTCGAACCGCTGAACGTCATCGCCCCACCAAAACCCAGCGCAAAGCCAAGCTTGATCAACTCATCGGCCTGCTGACGGCTGCCGTTGAAGGCATGGGCGATGCCGCCGCGCACGCTAATGCGACGTAGTTGCTTGAGGATGGGATCAACGGCGCGCCGCACATGCAGCAACACCGGCAGGTCAAATTCGCGCGCCAGTTTCAATTGCTCAACGAAGAAAAACTCCTGGCGTGCCGGATCGATGTCGCTGACAAAAAGGTCCAGCCCGATTTCACCCACAGCGACTGGCCGCTCCCGCGCCAGCCAGTCGCGCAGGATGCCAAGATCGCTCTCCCGAGCTGACATTACGACCATCGGGTGTATGCCGTAAGCGGCAACGCAACCGGGATAACGCTCGACCGCCGTCTTCGTCTTCTCGAAACCATCAACCGCCACCGCCGGCACGACAATACGCGCTACCCCCGCCGCCAGCGCCGCGGCATGCACCCGATCACGATCCGCATCAAACTCGGCCGCATCAAGGTGGCAATGGGTATCAATCAGCATCGCAGGAAGGGAAATTCCGGTTCGGGGCGGCTACCGCTGATCATTTCAGCCAACGAGGCGGCCGAGCCGCAGGCCATCGTCCAGCCCAATGTGCCGTGGCCGGTATTCAACCACAGGTTGCGATAGCGCGTCTGGCCGATATAAGGCACGTTCGACGGGGTAGCCGGACGCAAGCCGCACCACAAGGTCGGCTCGCCAACGATTTCCATGCGAGGAAATAGCTGGTGCGTGCGGTCAATCAGCGCCTGACAGCGCACCGGATTGAGTTCGAGGTTGTAGCCATTGAATTCGGCGGTCCCGGCAATGCGCAGTCGATTGCCGAGTCGGGAAAAGACCAGCTTGCGCTCGTCGTCGGTCAGGCTGACCGTCGGCGCCAGGCTGGCTTCGGCCAGCGTCAGCGTCGCCGAATAGCCCTTGGCCGGATAGACCGGCAGGCCGACCCCGATCGGCCTGAGCAACAGTGGGGAATAGCTGCCAAGGGCGACCACATAGGCATCGGCGGTCAGCCGTTCCGGGCCACCTTCGCTGTGCTGGACCAGCACGCCGGCAATTTCGCTGCCGCTGGTGGCGATTCGCTCGACAGTCAGGCCATAACGAAAATCGACGCCGGCTGCTTTGGCGTGTTCGGCCAGGGCACAGGTAAATTTGTTGGCATCGCCGGATTCGTCCGAGCGCGTGTAGTCGCCACCGACCAGCAGATGGCGCGCGCCAGCCAAGGCCGGTTCGATTTCCAGGCACTTGTCGACATCGACCGTGTCGCGATCCAGACCGAACTGGCGCATGACGCGTGCTGCATCAAGCGCAGCCGAAAATTCGTCACGATCAGTGTAGATGTGCAGGATGCCGCGCTCGAGATGATCGTATTGCAGCCCCAACTCTTCGCGCAGAGCCTGCAATCGGCCACGGCTGTAAAGTGCCATGGACACGATGGCGGCGATATTGCGCCGGACCCGGCCGGGGAAGCACTCACCGAGAAACCGCAACCCCCAGGCCAGTTGGGCCGGATCGGCCCGCCAGCGCCACAACAGCGGCGCATCCTCGCGACCGAGCCACTTCAGCACACGCGGCAGGACATGCGGATTGGCCCATGGCTCGGCATGCGAAACCGAAATCTGGCCACCGTTGGCAAAGCTGGTTTCATTGCCGGCCACCGGCTGGCGGTCGACGACCGTGACCTGATGCCCGGCCCGAGCGAGATACCACGCGCTCGTTGTGCCGACAACGCCGGCACCCAGCACGAGCACTCTCAAGTCTCGCCTCCCCTTTCACGGGTAATCCGGGTCACTTCCGGAATATGGCGCATGCCACGCATCACGGCGGCCAGGTGATTGCGGTGGGCAACCTGAATGGTGAAGCGGAGGGAAGTGAACAGACGCTCCGGGTCGGCATCCATCGAGACATGCTCGATATTCGAGCCGGCTTCGGCAATCGCCGAAGCGACCTGCGCCAAGACACCCCGTGCATTCTTGACCTCGACCGTGATGCGAATATCGAACAGCTTGCCCTCTTCGGGCTCCCATTCGACATCGATCCACTTCTGCGGCTCGGACGAACGCGACTTGCGAATGGTCGGACAATCGTGGGTATGAATCACCAGGCCAGTACCCTTCTTGATCGAACCGATGATCGGATCGCCCGGAATCGGCTGGCAGCAACGCGCCAACTGGATGGCCATGCCCTCGGTGCCGTGGATGGCCAGCGTCATGCTGCTCGGCGAATCGTGCGACATGTCTTCGCGGGCCAGCAGACGGCGGGCAACGACCGAAGGCAGACGCTTGCCGAGACCAATTTCGGTGTAAATCTCTTCCATCGACTTCTGGCCACCGGACTTGACCAGCTGATCCCAGGCGTCGGTCGGAATCGAAATCGGCACGACGCCGAGCGACAACAGCTCCTGGCGCAGCAGGCGCTCGCCGAGGCGGGCCGATTCCTCATTCTGCATGGTGCGCAGGAAATGGCGAATCTTGCTGCGGGCACGGCCGGTCTTGACGTAGGTCAGCCAGACCGGATTGGGGCTGGCCTGCCCGGAGGTGATGACTTCGACCAGATCGCCGTTGTGCAATTCGCTCCGCAACGGCGACAGCTCGTGATTGATCCGCACGGCCGAGCAATGATGACCGACGTCAGTGTGCACCGCATAGGCAAAATCAACCACCGTCGCGCCGCGCGGCATGGCCATGATCTTGCCCTTGGGCGTGAAGACATAGACCTCGTCTGGGAAGAGATCGATCTTGACGTTCTCGAAGAACTCGGAGGAATCGCTGGTCTGCATCTCGAGCAGCGACTGCAGCCACTTGTGCGTCTTGATCTGCAGGTCTGCGCTCGATTCCTCAGTGTCCTTGTACAGCCAGTGCGCCGCGACGCCTTCCTGCGCCACATGGTGCATTTCGCGGGTACGAATCTGGACTTCGACCGGCGTACCGTAGGGACCGATCAGGGTCGTGTGCAAGGACTGGTAGCCATTGGCCTTGGGGATCGCAATGTAGTCCTTGAACTTGCCGGGAACCGGCTTGAACAGGCTGTGCAAGGCACCGAGTGCCAGATAGCAGGTCGGCACATTGTCGACAACGACCCGAAAACCGTAGATATCGAGCACCTGCGAAAACGACAGGTGCTTGTCCTTCATCTTGCGAAAGATCGAATACAGGCTCTTTTCGCGGCCAAAAACCTCAGCTTTCAAGCCGGCATGGCGAAGTTTGTCCTGAATGCCGTTGAGAATCTGGGTCAGCAATTCCCGGCGGTTACCACGTGCCGCACTGAGCGCCTTGGCCAGCACCTCGGCACGGTGCGGGTGGATCAGCTCGAACGACGTATCCTGCAACTCGCGGTAGAGCTTGTTCAGCCCCAGGCGCAACGCAATCGGCGCGTAGATTTCCAGCGTTTCCCGGGCAATGCGGGCGCGCTTGTCGGCGCGCATGGCCGACATCGTCGCCAGATTGTGCTGGCGGTCTGCGAGCTTGATCAGCACAACGCGCAAATCGCGCGCCATGGCCATCAGCATCTTGCGGAAATTCTCGGCCTGCGCCTCCTGATAGGAAGCGAACTCCATCTTGTCGAGCTTGGACAGGCCATCGACGAGTTCAGCCACTTCCTTGCCGAACTTTTCGGCCAGTTCGTGCTTGGTGGCGCCGGTATCTTCCAGCACATCGTGCAGAAGTGCAGCCGCCACCGCATCGGCATCCATCCGCCACTCGACGACCGCGCCAGCCACGGCCAGCGGGTGAGTGATGTAGGGCTCGCCGGACATGCGCCGCTGACTGGCGTGCGCACGGGCGGCATAGGCATACGCCGCCTTGATTCTCTCTACATCAACGGGAGATAGGTATTCGAGACTATCGAGGAAGACCTGGTAAGCGGCTTCCTCATAAGCAGGCGGCTGAGTTGACGGTACGGAGGCCATCAGTCTTCACCGCCCCTGCTTTCAGGCCTGGCCGCGGTTCAGTACTTCCAGACCCACTTTGCCGGCGCCCATTTCCTTCAGCGCGACGACGGTCGGCTTGTGCTTTTCCGGATCGACCAGCGGAGTAGCGCCATTGGCCAGCTGGCGGGCACGGTGGGCGGCAGCCAGGGTCATCTGGAAGCGGTTCGGAATTCTTTTCAGGCAGTCATCAACGGTAACGCGGGCCATGGTAAAACCTCAAAAATCAGATCATTCTTTCAAACAGGGCGGCGTGACGCGCACGTTGCGCCCCGAAGCTCAGGCCGGATGCGCGAACAACCGCACGCAAATCATCCAGCGCCTGCGCTAGCTGGTCGTTAATAATAACATAGTCGAATTCCCCGACATGGCGCATTTCCGCCTGCGCTGCGGCAAGGCGACGGTCTATGACATCGGGGCTGTCGGTTCCGCGACCGGTCAGACGACGGGTCAATTCCTCCATCGAGGGCGGCAGGATGAAAACCCCGATCGCCTGCGGAAACAAGGCGCGAACCTGCTGGGCGCCCTGCCAGTCGATTTCGAGCAACACATCGCGACCGGCAGCCAGCTGGTCAGCAATCCATTTCTTCGATGTCCCGTAGAAATTGCCATGCACCTCCGCCCATTCAAGAAACTCCTGGCGGGCAATCATGGCGCGAAACTCCGGGGTCTCGACAAAGTGATATTCGCGCCCGTTCTGCTCGCCCGGCCGAGGATGCCGCGTCGTGTAGGAAATGGAAAGATTAATGCTCGATTCCTGCTCCAGCAGCATGCGGACCAAGGTGGTCTTGCCGGCCCCCGACGGGGCTGCGACGACAAAGAGATTTCCTGCCATTCGTTCGTTCCTGAGCTAAGGGGCGCCTGGCGCCAAAGTCCGTTATTGTAGCGACCCCGGTGCCAACCAGTGTTCGAGTACGGCCTGCAGGCGCTCGGGGACGACCGGCTTGCCCAGATGGTCATTCATCCCGGCCGCCAGGCAGCGCTCCCGGTCTTCGGCAAAGGCATTGGCGGTCAGCGCAATGATCGGTGTCGTCGCGTAACCCGGCAAGGCCCGTATGCGCCTGGTCGCCTCCAGACCATCCATGCCGGGCATCAGCAGGTCCATCAGAATCAGGTCGTAGGCCGTCGCCTGCACTTTGGCGATGGCCTGCTCGGCAGAATCGGCCAGATCGACCGGCGCCCCCGTCATCTCTTCAACAAGAATGGCAGCCACCTCGCGATTCAGCGGATCATCCTCAACCAGCAGGATATGCGCCGCGCGCAAAGTCGAGCCAGCAGCTGGCACCGTCCCGGATTGCCCGGCCAAGCCCCCCGGCTCAGCGGCATTTGCCTTGCCAAAACGCGCCGTCAACCAGAAGGTGCTACCGGCCCCCGCCTCGCTGTCCACGCCCGCCTGACCTCCCATCAACTCTGCCAGACGCAGGGTAATCGCCAGGCCAAGCCCAGTGCCGCCGTATTTTCGGGTCGTCGAATTATCGGCCTGCTCAAAGGGGCGAAACAGCCGGGACAATACATCGCCGGCAATACCGATACCGGTATCCTGAACCTCAAAACGGACCAGCAGGGAATGCGCATCCTCTTCAAGCACCTCAGCCCGGAGCGTGATCGTGCCGGCCTCGGTAAACTTGATCGCATTGCCGACGTAGTTGAGCAAGGCCTGGCTCAGTCGCGTGCAATCGCCGACCAGCACCGGCGGCAAGGCGCCAACCATGGTTCTGAAGGCCAGGCCTTTGGACTGCGCCCGCTCGGCACACAAGCCGACCAGCCGCTCGACCACATCGACGACACGGAAAGGCTTGGCCTCCAGCACCAATTTGCCCGATTCAATTTTCGAGATATCGAGCACATCGTTGATGATCGACAGCAGGTGCTCCGCCGAGCCCATGATCTTGTCGAGACGGTCCGCCTGCTTCGGCGTAACGCCATCGCGCCGAAGCAAATGGGCAAAGCCGACAATTGCATTCATCGGCGTCCTTATCTCGTGGCTCATGTTGGCAAGGAAAGCGCTCTTGGCACGATTGGCCAACTCAGCGGCATCCTTTGCCCCCTCCAGTTGCGCCGTGCGCTCCCGCACAAGATCTTCCAGATGCTGACGATAGGTTTCCAGTTCCCTGGCATTGCGCTTTGGCTCGTCGATATCGGCGATCAGGCCAACAAGTCCGACGAATTTCCCCTGCTCGTCAAGCAGACGCCGACCACACAGGAAGCCCCAGAAAACCGTGCCGTCACGCTTGACGTATTCCCGCTCCAGACGGACGAAGGGAATCTCGCTGGCCATCAGCTTCAGCATTCTCTCCCGCCCGAATTCCCTCTCCGCCGGATGAATCAGCGACACATACTCGCTACCGACCAACTCGGCCAGCGGCACATCCCACATTGTCGCCATCCGTTCATTAGCCAGCACGATTTTTCCGGCCGGATCGACCAGAAAAATCGCGCCATCCGACGTATCGAAAATGGTCCGCAGCATTCGCTCGCGCTCACCGAGCCTGCTGGCATAACCGTGCAGCAGGTAGACAGTCCCGCCACTGAGTGCCAGAAACAGCGCCAGCATGGCCAAGACCCCATACAACTGGTGATGCCAGGGGGCAAGATAGGAGTCCTCCGGCACACCGATATTGATGTAGAACCGGTAGTCCGAATTGAAGCGGTAGGCATGCAGACGATGAACGCCATCAAGACTGGTCGCCCCTGAGAAATAAACGCCAGCCCCAGGATCAGCCGCCAGCGCACGCTGAAAATCTTGCGAAATCTTCGTCGAGCCGTATTCTGCGACCGCCTCGTCCCAAGGCACCCGGGCCAGCAAGGAAAGATCAGCGGCCCGCATGGCAACCGATCCACGCGGCCCCATCTGAAGCGCCGTGAATTGATGGGTAAAGTTATCCAGTCCGACACTGGCCAGGGCGATTCCGGAAAAACGGCCGCCAACATCGGGTAAGCGGCGCGCCAGAATGATCGCCCATTTGCCACTGATCCGCCCGCGTATCGGCTTCGAGATCAGCAGACCAGCCGCGGGGTCGTCCCGCAATTGCCTGAAATATTCGCGGTCGTCGATCATGGCGTTCGATCCCGTTCCGCCATCGGTACCCAGGATAACCTCCCCGGCTGCATTGGCAATCCGCAGCGCCACCAAGGGCTTGAGCCGATCACGCTGGCGAGCCAGGAAGCGGTCCACCGTCACCGCATCGACCGCCTTTTTTTCAATCAATCCCGCATATTCGTCAATAGCGACGCGCAGGAGGAGATCAACCTTTTCCAGATTGGCCGCGATATCGCGCTCGAGCAACATCGATAGATTCTCGACTTCAAGCAGCGTCCGTTGCTTTTGCTGCTCGAAACTGGCGCGCATGAAATAGGCAACCAGCGCCACGACCGATAAAACGACAATCAACCAGCCGATCACAAACCGCCGGGTAAGTGCCGTGGCGGATAGCGACGAAAACCGGCTGGCTAGTTGCATATCTGCCGGTTTATTCGAGGTGGATCTAAATCAGTAGTAGCAGGCACAAAGGCCCACAACTACTGATTTTTCGTTATTCGAAATTTGGCGGGGGTACACGCACGGGTACACGCTTTTCATGGGCTTACCTGATACGTTGTGATGCAATTAATTATATCCGCCAGTTGATCTACAAGACGACATACCGCCAAAAGAGCAGTCAGGGTTCATTCAAAGGTAATTTTTCACTTTGCCACATCAAGCTGTTTTCGACGACTGAAAAACTGTCGGAAAATCTTACAGAACCAACCCCAGCAACCGCACTTGTAAATTATCAAATAAATTAAATCAATTATATAGGGATTGAGTCGTTTTTAT
>JAGTRV010000286.1 GCA_018262245.1 Pseudomonadota bacterium
GGCCTTGATGGTCTTGACCAGTTGGACGGTCTTGCGGACGTTTTCTTCAATGCCCTTGTAGTCCTTGGCCTTGAGCAGTTCCTTGGTGATCAGGTTGCTGCCGATACCACAGGCCACGATGCCGGCGCCATACCACTTGCGCAGGGATTCTTCGGTCGGCTCAACACCGCCGGTGGGCATGATGCGCGTCCAGGGCATCGGGCCCATGACGCTCTTGACGAACTCGGGGCCGCCAACGGAGGAACCCGGGAACACCTTGACGATTTCGCAGCCAAGCTCTTGTGCGTCACCGATTTCGGTAGCAGAGCCACAGCCGGGGCTGTAGGGGATGCCACGACGGTTACAGACCTTGGCCACTTCGGCGTTGAGCAGCGGGCCGACGATGAACTTGGCGCCATTGGCGATATAGATGCCGGCGGTCGGGGCTTCAACGATGGAACCCACGCCCATGATCACGGACGGGTCAGCCTTGGTGAAGTACTTGGTGACTTCGAAGAACACGTGCGAAGCGAAATCGCCACGGTTGGTGAACTCGATGCACTTGGCGCCACCGTTGGCACAAGCCTGGATCACGTTCTTGCAAACTTCGACGTCCGGATCGTAAAACACCGGGATCACAGCCTGGTCCATCATCGCGGCCAGAACGGCCATACGGTCTTTTGCAGCCATTGCAAATCTCCTGATTAATTTTGAAGTGCGCCACAGAGGGAAGCAGCGCGAGGTCGAGCAAGCCACTGATTTTCCCGCAATAGCGGCCAACTATCAAGGCAAAGCCCCTGATCCGCCGGTAAACTTCTTGGAAAAATGAATGACAGAAAGCCTCGTGATAATGTCACGCACCGCTGTCGCGACGTTTGACACAATGCAAAGCCGGTACGCCCTGAGCCGAAAAACCAGACAGATCGCCGCACGCCAGACCTTCCGCAGCCATTCAGACCGGCAGCCAATTCCGCATGATAAACTTGACTAAAATCATCAGCTATTAAGCTAGGCAGGCCATGAACACTCCCGAACAAGCCCTTCTCACCGCCCTGGGCGAACTGATCGACCCGAACACCGGCAAGAATTTCGCCAGCGCCAAAGCCGTGAAATCCGCCCGACTCAATGGTGGAACGGCCGAAATCACCGTCGAGCTGGGTTACCCAGCGGCCAGCCAGCACGCCACGCTTGCCACGCAATTTGAAACAGCCGCCAAAGCGCTGCCCGGCATCACCTCAGCCACGGTCAGTGTCAGCTCAAAAGTCGTCGCTCACGCCGTACAGGGCAACGTCAAGTTGCTGCCCGGCGTGAAGAACATCATCGCGGTCTCCTCCGGCAAGGGCGGCGTAGGCAAAAGCACCACCGCCGTGAATCTGGCTCTGGCGCTAGCCCAGGAAGGCGCACGGGTCGGCATTCTGGACGCCGACATCTACGGCCCGAGCCAGCCACAGATGCTAGGGATTGCCGACCAGCAACCGGATTCGGATGACGGCAAGACCATGTTGCCCTTGCAAGCCCACGGTCTGCAGGCCAACTCCATCGGTTTTCTGATCGATCCTGAACAACCCATGGTCTGGCGCGGCCCGATGGTCACCCAAGCCCTGCGCCAGCTGCTTTTCGATACCCGCTGGGACAACCTCGATTATCTGGTTATCGACATGCCACCCGGCACTGGTGACATTCAATTGACCCTGGCGCAGACCGTTCCCGTCACCGGCGCGGTGATCGTCACCACCCCGCAGGACATCGCGCTGCTGGACGCCCGCAAGGGACTGAAGATGTTCGAAAAAGTCGGCATCCCGATCCTTGGCATCGTCGAGAACATGAGTATCCACATCTGTTCCAACTGCGGTCATGCCGAGCACATCTTCGGCGCGGGCGGTGGCGAAGCCATGTGCGCCGATTACGGCGTCCCCTTCCTGGGCGAACTGCCACTGGACATCCGTATCCGTAGCCAGACCGATGCCGGCACGCCCACCGTGGCTGCCGAACCGGACAGCACGATTGCCGCAGCCTACCGCAGCATCGCTCGCAAGGTCGCCGTGAGCATTGCCGAGAAACAGCGGGACATGCGCCTGAAATTCCCGACCATCGTCGTCAACAAGGACTGAAAATGCCACCCATCCTGGCTCGTCTGATCCTGTTGACCGCGCTATGTCTCCCCTTGGCGGGACATGCCGGTGATCCCGCAGAAGGAAACAAGGTGTTCGAGGACAAATGCGCCGACTGCCATTCCATGGAGGCCGGCAAAAACAAACGCGGCCCCTCGCTGGCGGGTGTCATCGGCCGCAAATCCGGCACGGTCGCGAACTATCACTATTCGGAAGCCATGGCTACGGCCGGCATCGTATGGTCGCCGGCACGGCTCGCCCAGTATCTGGCCTCGCCCAAAACCGACGTGCCGGGCACCAAGATGCGCCTGCTGTCCCACCCGTCCCCTGCCGAAATGAGCGCGCTGATCAGCTGGCTGCAGCAGGCACATTGAACAGGATCCTGCCCCTGAAGGCGTGCTAGCCTGCGGGCTTATTTTCTTTTCATTCACATAGCAGCATGAAGTCTTCTGCCCTGCTCCTGATCCGCCACACCGTTCTGGCTCTTTTCCTGTTATTCGGTTTGGGCGGTTGTGTCGGCGCCATAGTCGGCACCGTGGTCGATGTCGGCATCGAAGTCGTCAAAATCCCTTTCAAGGTTGGCAAAGCCGTTTACGACGTCACCAAGAGTGACGACGACAAGAAAACGGACCAGACCGACACCAAAAAGTAGGCGCGTGCAGGCTGTAACTGCCATGGCGCACTAAAAGCACCGCACAACGCGATAGAATCGCCGCTTTTCATGGCTAACCGGGCACTCACGTGAGCATCAAATCAGACAAATGGATCCGCCGCATGGCGGAACAGCACGGCATGATCGAGCCCTACGAGCCCACGCTTGTACGCGAGGCCAACGGTCACAAGATCGTTTCCTATGGTGCATCGAGCTATGGCTACGACATCCGCTGTGCCGACGAATTCAAGGTGTTCACCAATATCAACTCGACCCTCGTCGACCCGAAAAACTTCGATCTAAACTCTTTCGTTGAAGTCTCGGGCAAGGGGTATTGCGTGATTCCGCCGAACTCCTTCGCACTGGCCCGTACCGTCGAGTACTTCCGCATTCCGCGCTCGGTCCTGACCGTATGCCTGGGCAAGAGCACCTATGCACGCTGCGGCATCATCGTGAACGTCACCCCGTTCGAACCAGAATGGGAAGGCTATGTGACGCTTGAATTTTCGAACACCACGCCGCTGCCGGCCAAGATTTACGCCGGAGAAGGGTGTGCCCAGGTATTGTTCTTCGAGTCTGACGAGATCTGTGAAACCTCGTACAAGGATCGGGGCGGCAAGTATCAAGGGCAAAGTGGCGTCACCCTGCCAAAGATCTGAGCCGCGCTTCACTGCAATATGTGCCACACGCGCAAAAGGCCGCACAGGTAAAGCAAGCTTACCGGCGGCCTTTACCTTTTGCCCTTTCATTGTCACAGCACTGCGCTATGATTCCGCTCTCGGCCGTTACAGGAAATTCCTTTTCCTTCGCGGCCCTTTCTTTTTTCCTTTGCGCC
>JAGTRV010000027.1 GCA_018262245.1 Pseudomonadota bacterium
GTCGATGAAGATCATCGCCGACATTTTCGGCTACACGGCGCAGCACATGCCGAAGTTCAACTCGATCTCGATTTCCGGCTATCACATCCAGGAAGCCGGTGCCAACCAGGCGATCGAACTGGCCTTCACGCTGGCCGACGGCATGGAATACGTGCGCACCGGCGTCGCCTCCGGCATGGACGTCGACACCTTCGCTGGCCGCCTGTCCTTCTTCTGGGCGGTGGGCATGAACTTCTACCTGGAAATCGCCAAGATGCGTGCCGGTCGTTTGCTGTGGGACCGCATCATGACCGGCTTCAACGCCAAGAGCCCGAAGTCCAAGATGCTGCGTACGCACAGCCAGACTTCCGGCTGGTCGCTGACCGAGCAGGATCCGTACAACAACGTCGTGCGTACCACGATCGAGGCGATGGCGGCCGTCTTCGGCGGTACCCAGTCGCTGCATACCAACGCGCTCGACGAAGCCATCGCGCTGCCGACCGAGTTCTCGTCGCGTATCGCCCGCAACACGCAGCTGATCATTCAGGAAGAAACCCACATCACCAACGTGGTCGATCCGTGGGCCGGCTCCTACATGATGGAAAAACTGACCCAGGACATGGCCGACAAGGCATGGGGCATCATTCAGGAAATCGAGGCGATGGGCGGCATGACCAAGGCGGTCGAGTCCGGCTGGGCCAAGATGCAGGTGGAGACCTGCGCCGCCGACAAGCAGGCGCGCATCGACTCCGGCAAGGACGTCATCGTTGGCGTCAACAAGTACAAGCTGGCCAAGGAAGACGCGATCGACATTCTCGATATCGACAACCATGCCGTGCGTGATTCGCAGGTTGCCCGCCTCAAGCAGATTCGTGCCACCCGCGACACCGCTGCGGTCAACGCAGCTCTGGAGGCCTTGACCAAGGCCGCCGAGACTGGCGAAGGCAACCTGCTCGACCTGACTGTCAAGGCCATGCGTCTGCGTGCCACGGTCGGTGAAGTATCCGATGCGCTGGAAAAGATCTTCGGTCGTTTCCGCGCCAACAACCAGACCATTTCGGGTGTTTACGGAGGTGTCGTGGAAGGTCAGGAAAGCTGGGAATCGATCAAGGCCGATATCGCCAAGTTCGCTGAAGAAGAAGGTCGTCGTCCGCGCATCATGATCGCCAAGCTCGGTCAGGACGGTCATGACCGCGGCGCCAAGGTGGTGGCCACCGCTTTCGCCGACCTCGGCTTCGATATCGACATGGGGCCGCTGTTCCAGACCCCGGAAGAGGCAGCCCGTCAGGCCGTTGAAAACGACGTCCACGCGATTGGCGTTTCGTCGCTGGCCGCTGGTCACAAGACGCTGTTGCCGGAACTGGTCAAGTCGCTCAAGGCGCAAGGTGCCGATGACATCATCGTCTTTGCCGGCGGTGTGATTCCGGCCCAGGATTACGACTACCTCTATAACGCAGGTGCCAAGGCCATCTTTGGCCCGGGCACGCGGATCGAGGATTCGGCCAAGCGCGTGATGGAAGAAATCCGTAAGGCGCGCGGCTGATTCGCGAATGAATCTGAGCGAGGTTCCGGTGTCGGCTCATTCGCTGTCGTCTGCTGACCAGACGCTCGTCGAGAGCGTGCTGGCCGGTCAGCGGCGGGCGCTTGCCAAGGCGATCACGCTGATCGAATCGACTCGTGCCGATCACCAGCAGCGCGCCCAGCAGGTGCTGAACGCGCTGCTGCCAAAGACCGGTAACGCGGTCCGGATCGGTATTTCCGGCGTTCCAGGGGCGGGCAAGTCGACCTTCATCGAGGCGCTTGGCGTCTGGTTGATCGAGCAGGGCAAGAAACTGGCCGTGCTCGCCGTCGATCCTTCCTCGTCGGTATCCGGCGGTTCCATCCTCGGTGACAAGACGCGCATGGAGCAGCTTTGCCAGCGCGAGGAAGCATTCATTCGTCCCAGTCCGTCGGCCGGTTCGCTCGGCGGTGTTGCTGAAAAGACCCGCGAGGCCATGCTGCTTTGCGAAGCGGCCGGTTTCGACGTGATC
Source organism: Pseudomonadota bacterium (assembly GCA_018262245.1). Taxonomy (GTDB): domain Bacteria; phylum Pseudomonadota; class Gammaproteobacteria; order Burkholderiales; family Rhodocyclaceae; genus Azonexus. The sequence continues at coordinate 2,010 of JAGTRV010000027.1, forward strand.
ATCATTGAAACCGTCGGCGTCGGTCAGTCGGAAACGACCGTCGCCGGCATGGTCGACATGTTCTGTCTGCTGCAGTTGCCGAATGCCGGTGATGACCTGCAGGCGATCAAGAAGGGTATTGTCGAGATTGCCGACATGGTGGTCATCAACAAAGCCGATATCGATCGTCAGGCGACCGCAGTCGTTCGCGCCCAGTGGCGCAATGCGCTGCACATGTTGCGGCCGGCGTCGCCAAACTGGGCACCGCCGGTGATCGCCCTGTCGGCCTTGCATAAGGAAGGTATTGCCGAGTTCTGGGAGCAGGTCGAGAAGTACCAGGCGGCCTTGAAGCCGACCGGCGAGTTCCAGGCCAAGCGCCAGCACCAGTCCTTGAGCTGGATGTGGCAACTGATCGATTCCGGGCTGCGCCAGCATTTTCGCCAGCATCCGCGTGTGCAGGCCAATCTGCCGGCACTGACCCTATCCGTTGAACAGGGCAATACGACCCCGGCTGCCGCCGCGTATGCGCTGCTCGACTATCTGAAACACTGAGTTCAAATTACCTGATCCACTTAGGGAGTTTTTTATGCACGACATCATCCGTCAGCTGGAAAAAAAGCGCGAAATGGCCCGCCTCGGCGGTGGCCAGAAGCGCATCGACAGCCAGCACAAGAAGGGCAAACTGACTGCCCGCGAACGCCTTGAGCTGCTGCTCGACCCGGACTCCTTCGAGGAATGGGACATGTTCAAGGAGCACCGTTGCGTCGATTTCGGCATGGATCAGGCCGAAAAGACCCCCGGTGACGGCGTTGTTGTCGGCTATGGCACCATCAATGGTCGTCTGGTCTTTGTCTTCTCGCAGGACTTCACCGTGTTTGGCGGTTCGCTGTCCGAAACCCACGCCGAGAAGATCTGCAAGGTCATGGACCAGGCGATGAAGGTCGGTGCGCCGGTGATCGGCCTGAACGACTCGGGTGGCGCCCGTATCCAGGAAGGCGTTGCCTCCCTTGGTGGCTATGCCGACGTGTTCCAGCGCAACGTGATGGCCTCCGGCGTCGTGCCGCAGATCTCCATGATCATGGGCCCCTGCGCCGGTGGTGCGGTTTATTCACCATCGATGACCGACTTCATCTTCATGGTCAAGGACTCGTCCTACATGTTCGTGACCGGTCCGGAAGTCGTCAAGACCGTGACCCACGAAGACGTGACCGCCGAAGAACTGGGCGGTGCCGTGACCCACACGACCAAGTCCGGCGTCGCTGACCTGGCCTTCGAGAACGATGTCGAAGCCCTGTCCATGCTGCGTCGTTTCATGAACTTCGTGCCTTCCAACAACAAGGAAAAGCCGCCGGTCACCCCGACCAACGATCCGGTTGATCGGATGGACTATTCGCTCGACACCCTGGTGCCGGACAACGCGAACAAGCCGTACGACATGAAGGAATTGCTGGTCAAGGTCGTTGATGACAACGATTTCTTCGAACTGCAGGCCGACTACGCCAAGAACATCATCATTGGTTTCGGTCGCGTTGATGGTCATCCGGTCGGTATCGTCGCCAACCAGCCGCTGGTGCTGGCCGGCTGTCTGGATATCAAGTCCTCGATCAAGGCGGCGCGTTTCGTCCGTTTCTGCGATGCGTTCAACATTCCGGTGGTCACCTTCGTCGATGTGCCGGGCTTCATGCCGGGTACGACGCAGGAATACGGCGGCATCATCAAGCACGGCGCCAAGCTGCTCTACGCCTACGCTGAATGTACCGTGCCGAAGGTCACCGTGATTACCCGCAAGGCTTACGGTGGTGCCTATGACGTGATGTCGTCCAAGCACCTGCGTGGTGACGTCAATCTGGCCTGGCCGTCGGCTGAAATCGCGGTCATGGGCCCGAAGGGCGCTGTGGAAATCATCTTCCGCGAAGAAAAGAGCGATCCGGCCAAGCTGGCGCAACGTGAAGCCGAGTACAAGGAAAAGTTCGCCAATCCGTTCGTGGCCGGTGCTCGTGGTTTCATCGACGATGTCATCATGCCGCACGCCACCCGCAAGCGCATCGCCCGTTCGCTGGCCATGCTGCGCGACAAGAAACTCGACAATCCGTGGCGCAAGCACGGCAACATTCCTCTGTAAGCGTCAGGGAGAAAAAGGAATATGTTCACTAAGATTCTGATCGCAAACCGCGGCGAAATTGCCTGCCGCGTCATCAAGACCGCCCACAAGATGGGCATCAAGACGGTTGCCGTCTATTCCGAAGCCGACAAGGACGCCTTGTTCGTCGATATGGCCGATGAAGCCGTCTGTATCGGCCCGGCTGCATCGAAAGAGTCCTATCTGGTTGCCGACAAGATCATCGCCGCTTGCAAGCAGACCGGTGCTCAGGCCGTCCATCCGGGCTACGGCTTTCTGTCAGAAAACGCCGGGTTCTCGCGTCGCCTCGAAGAAGAAGGCATCAAGTTCATCGGTCCGAAGCACTACTCCATCGCCAAGATGGGGGACAAGATCGAGTCCAAGAAGCTGGCCATCGAAGCCAAGGTCAACACCATCCCGGGCTACAACGAGGCCATCGCGGGTCCTGACGAAGCCGTCAAGATCGCTCAGGGCATCGGCTATCCGGTCATGATCAAGGCTTCCGCCGGCGGCGGCGGCAAGGGCCTGCGCGTGGCCTACAACGATGCCGAAGCCCACGAAGGTTTTTCCTCTTGCGTCAATGAAGCGCGTAATTCCTTCGGTGACGACCGCGTCTTCATCGAAAAGTACGTGCTCGAACCGCGTCACATCGAAATCCAGGTGCTCGGTGACTCGCACGGTAACTATGTGTACCTGAACGAGCGTGATTGCTCGATCCAGCGTCGTCACCAGAAGGTCATCGAAGAGGCGCCGAGCCCCTTCGTCGATCCCGAGATGCGCAAGGCGATGGGTGAACAGGCTGTCGCTCTGGCCCGTGCCGTGAATTACGAGTCGGCCGGTACGGTCGAGTTCGTGGTGTCCGGCGCGACCAAGGAGTTCTACTTCCTGGAAATGAACACCCGCCTGCAGGTGGAACACCCGGTCACCGAACTGATCACCGGTCTCGACCTCGTCGAGCAGATGATTCGCGTTGCCTACGGCGAAAAGCTGCCGCTGACCCAGGCTGAAGTGAAGATCGACGGTTGGGCGATGGAATGCCGGATCAACGCCGAAGACCCGTTCCGTGGCTTCCTGCCCTCCACGGGTCGTCTGGTCAAGTTCCTGCCCCCCAAGGAAGTGCCGGGTCACGTGCGCGTCGATACCGGCGTTTACGATGGTGGCGAGATCTCGATGTTCTACGACTCGATGATTGCCAAGCTGATCGTCCATGGTGCCACCCGCGAGCAGGCCATCGCCCGCATGCGTGATGCGCTGAACGGCTTCGTCATCCGCGGCATTTCCTCGAACATCCCGTTCCAGGCCGCGCTGATGCAGCATCCGGTTTTCCATTCCGGCATCTTCGATACCGGTTTCATCCCCAAGCACTACCCGACGGGCTTCGATGCCTCGATGGTGCCGCACGATGATCCGGCCCTGCTGGTTTCCGTGGCCGCCTACGTTTACCGTGCCTTCACCGACCGTTCTGCCTCGATCACCGGTCAGTTGCAGGGTCACGAGCGTCTGGTCAGTGACAACTGGTGTGTCGTTCGCCTGAACCCGAATGGCAACGAGAATCATATGGTTGTCGCCCGTCCGATTCCAGGTGGCTACCATGTCGAGTACAAGGGTGAGCAGTACGAAATCCTGTCCGACTGGAAGCTGGGTGAGTCGCTGTTCAACGGCACCTGCAACGGCGAGGAATTCACGCTGCAGGTCGAGCGTCACAAGACTCGCTACAGCCTGTTCCACTGGGGCACACGTGCCGATTTCATGGTGATGAGCGCCCGTGCAGCTGAACTACTGGCCTTGATGCCTGAAAAGCAGGCGCCTGACCTCACCAAGTTCCTGATCTCCCCGATGCCTGGTCTGCTCCGCGAAGTGGCGGTCAAGGTTGGTCAGGATGTCAAGGCTGGCGAGAAGTTGGCGGTCATCGAAGCCATGAAGATGGAAAACATCCTTAAGGCCGACCAGGACTGCAAGGTCAAGAAGATCTCGGCAGCGGCCGGCGAAAGCCTGACCGTGGATCAGATCATCATCGAATTCGAGTGATGGTCCATAGCTGCTGATTTTTAGTAAAAATCAGCAGCTCTCACACGCAAGAAAGGTCCGCCAAATGGCGGGCCTTTTTTATTGCCTGTTCACCGCGTAGCGGACGAAATCGACGCCACGCTCGAGTACTTCGGTTGGCAGCAAGTGGCTGACCTTTTCTGCCTCGAAAGTGATGCCGACCTTGAGGCGAAGGCCCGCTGTCGAGGGAACGATCAGCGAATAATGCGTCCCGTCGCGCAGCAGGAAGGCCGGAGTGGCCGGCGCCTGTTTGTCCTGCAAGGCAGAGCGGCCAATGCGACCAGCGACAATATCTTCTTCATACCATGTCAGATTGGCCGCCAAGGCGCCGGTGGCCAGGCTTTGCAGGCCGATCATCACGCCAAGCCGAGCGGTCCCGCCATGGGAGGAAGCGATCAGGCAGGGGGTCAGGCGGCGAGCGCCTCCCTGGTCTTGCGAACGGATCGCCTTGCCGTCGACCAGTGTCCATTGTTCGCTAGGTACGTTCAACTTCTTGACTGAGGTCGGCATGGCCGAGACCCGGTCAAAGCCGAACATGGCGACCCGCTGGTGGGCCAGGGTGGCGCTACCGGCATCGAGCGCGCCGGCGGGGGCGAGCAATTCACCAGTCAACACGGCGTAGGCATGGATTGCTCCGAAGGCGAGTTCGATTTCGCCGATTTCTGTCGAAGCTTGCGGATATTGTGCGTCAAGACTGGCATCAAGCTGCCTGAGCAAGCGGATGCAGGCCGGCCCCGAAAGCTCTCGTCCAAGCTTGAGCGCCTCGGGGGCTTCCCCTGCCTCTAGGGCAGCGATACGCTGCTCGATCTTGCGGGCCACCTTGCGTACCTCCAGCCAGCGCGGCACCCCTTCCGGCAGCGGGGCACCGAAGAGTGGCGTGAGATCGACCGAATGGGCTTTGGGGTCGTCATCTGCCATGCTCTGAAAGCCGGCCAGTTCTCGCCAGCGACTGATCGCCCGGTTGGCGACACTGAGTTGGGCAGCTGATAATCGATAGGGATCGATCAGGCGCAGCATGAAGGCCCAGGCCAGATGCCCGGCGATGTTTGCTTCGCCCAGATGGCGAAAGTCCGGATCGGGCAGCGCCTGGCGCAGCAGGCCACTGCTTTCAGCCTGTGCCAGCACGGCAAAGAGTGCTCGGTCCAGGATTTCAGGCATCTCTCGGGCCGCCTGAAAGTGGCAATATTGAGCCATGCGGAAGGCGCAGGCGGCCCGGTGCAGCGGCAGGCACTTGTCAGATGACCCGAAATGCGGGGCCAGGCGAAGATAGGCGATGCCGAGGCGCAGCCACAGGCGCTGGGCCGTATCGAAGCAACGCTCGTCTTCATCTGGCATCGGTAGTGCCTTGCGAACGTAGCGGGTTTCGATCGCATCCTGCGCCGGAACGGCTGCACTGCGCAGCAGGTTCAGCAATTCGACGGCTTGCGCTGGCGGCAGCGCGGAGCATTCCAGGGCCTCGATCTGCAAACAGATGGCAGCCAGCATGTGCATCGGCTGTGCTTGCGGCTGGCTGGCCAGCCAGGCTTTGGCTGACGGCAGATCGTGAAAAGCCTGAGTGATATTCTTGCGTGGTTCAGGCAGTGTTAACCAGTGCATAGGCGCTCCTTGCGGGGTATGCTTGAGTTATGAGCGGATTTGAACATTATGATCGCGAATTGATGGATCTTGATAACGAGATTCATCGCCATGCTGCCATTTGCGGCGTCAACTTGGCGAATCGCCACGAAGTCGATGCCTGTCTGCGCAATCATCACGAGACTTGGGCGGACGACAAGGCACGCGAGTCTCTGCAGGGCTTGCTGATTTTGCGTATCAAGCTGGAGGCGGAGATGATCGAACTTGGCTTCACGCCGCCAGCGCTGATCAAGCCGCGAACCCCGGATGCGTAAACGCTAGCGAACGCCGATGGTGGTGACCGGACAAGGCGCAACGCAGGCGCCGCAGCCGGTGCACATTTCCGCATCAATTTCCGGCAGTGGGCTACCGCCCAGGCGCGGCGGGAAACGGATGGCGCGGGTGTCGCAAAAATCGCCACAGACCCGGCATTCGACCCCTTGTCGGGGCAGGCAGTCTTCGCCGATAGTGGCTTTGTAGGCCCAGGCGACTTGTTCAGGTTCAAGGCGAACCAAGGCATTGGGCTGGCAACGACTGACGCAATCGCCGCAGAAAGTGCATTCTCCAAGGCTGAAATCGACTGTTGGATAGCCGCCGTCCCCGATCGCGATGATCTGGGTCGGACAGGCTTTCAGGCAGTCACTGCAGCGTGTGCAGTGGTCGATGAAGGCGTCTTCCTGCAGAGCCCACGGCGGCCGGAGCTCTGTCCTGGGGCGAGGTCGCCCCCGGAAAAAGCTGCGCCGTGACAGGTCGACCATGATGTGCAGCCTTACTTGCCAGCTTTCATTTTGTCGATACCGCTACGTAGCATCTGCTCAATTTCGGAGCCGGGTTCAACTTGGTCCAGCAGTGGTTCCCAATACGCGATGCCCTTCTTGTTGTCGCCAGCTTCCATGGCGGCAGCGCCGGCCAGGAACAGACTGTGGGCGTGCTTGGGATCGATTTTCAAAGCGTGCTCGACCAGTTGCAGGGCCTTGCCGGTGATGCCCTTGCCGTTGGCCATGGCGATGGTTTCGGCGTAAGCAGCGAGCAGGTCGGGATTGTCGTCAATGGCTTTTTCGGCCTTGGCGAAGGCTTGTACCGCTTCGTCGTAGCGGCCAAGAGATTTGTAGGAGCGGGCGAGCATCAGCCAGCCTTGCATGTCGTCCGGATTGGCCTTCATTTTTGCGGCCAGGCTGGCGACCATTTCGTTGATCTTTTCCGGCGTCATCTGCTGCGGGGCAGCGGTTTGCATCGGGTCCAGCGCTTTCGGATTGCCGAGTATGCCGTAGGCCAGCAGGCCAAGGATAGGGAGCAGGAGCAGGATGATGATCGCCATCTTGCGGCTCGGGCCGTACGTGGTGGTTACGGCATCTCCGGTCGTCGGTTCGACTTCTTCAAGCAGGCGGCGTTGGAGTTCGCGTTTGGCCTGCTCGAAATCGGCGATAGCCAAGGTTCCTTCCGTATTTTCGCGTTCAAGTTCGGCCAGCTGGTCGCGGAAAATCGCAACATTGGCTTCCTTGCGATCTGTTTGCGGTTTTGGCGTGCGCAGGCCGAGCCAGAGCGGGGGCAAAATGAAGGCGGCAACCACCACGATCAACAGGGTGGCAAAAATGGCGAACTGGGTCATTTCTGGTCGTTTTCCTTGAGCAGCGCGTCGGCGCGGCTGGCGTCGTCAGCCGACAGCGGCTGATCTTCGGCATCAATGCGGGTCGAGCGGCGGCGCAGATAGCGCTGCAGCATGAACAGGCCAAGCAACATCAGGACGATGGGGCCGCCCCAGAGCAGCAGGGTGATGCCCTTGACTGGCGGCCGGTAGAGCACGAAATCGCCATAGCGGACGACCATGAAATCGACGATTTCCTTGTCGGTCTTGCCATCCTTGATCATGGTGCGGACTTCGCGGCGCAGATCCTGCGCCAGTTCAGCATTGGAGTCGGCAATGGTCTGGTTCTGGCAGACCAGGCAGCGCAGTTCCTCGGAGAGCTTTTGCAGGCGCTTTTCGGCCACCGGGTCGGCGGCAGTGGCCGCTTCGGTGGCCGCATCGGCCAAGGCTGCGGTCGACCCCAATAAAGAGCCAAAAATGAAAAGTGCAATCAGGAAGCGGCGCTTCATTTGTTCAACTCGGCGAGTAGCGGCATGATCTTTTGCGCCAGCACGTCCGGCGAGATCGGGCCGGTGTGCTTCATGCGGATGATGCCGGCCTTGTCGATGATGTAGGTTTCCGGCACGCCATAGACGCCGTAGTCGATACCAACGCGGCCATCGAGGTCCATGACGGTCAGCGTGTAGGGATTGCCGTGTTGCGCCAGCCATTGATTGGCGCGCTGGAAAGCCAGTTTCTTCTCTTCATCGGCCGGCATCTTGCTCATGTCGAAATTGCCGTCGCCCCGGACTTCCTTGTAGTTGAGGCCGACTAGCGGTACGTCGACCTTCCTGGAGAATTCGACCAGGACTGGATGCTCCTGGCGGCAGGACACGCACCATGAGGACCAGACGTTAAGCAGCCAGACCTTGCCCTGCATGTCCTTGGGGCCCAGTGTCTTGTCAGGCGTGGCCAGGACGTTCAGGTTGAAGGCGGGAGCAGGTTTTCCGACCAAGGGAGACGGGACATCGCGGGGGTTGAGGTTGAGCCCGACAGCGAGCAGGGCGACGAGGGCGGCGAAGGCGCCGAGGACCCAGTAATAACGATTCATGCTTGTTGTGTTCCGGCAGGGATTTTGACAGTGGCTGAGACGCGGGATTTGACGCGATAGCGGCGGTCGAGCAGAGCGAGCAGGCCGCCCAGTGCCATCAGGAAGCAGCCACCCCAGATCCAGTCAACGAAGGGCTTGTAATAGACGCGCACCGCCCACTCGGCTTCCGGCTTGTCACGGTCGATTGGCTCACCGAGCGAGACATAGACATCGCGCAGGAAACCAGCGTCGATAGCGGCTTCGGTCATCGGCATGCCGGAGGACGCGTAATTGCGCTTTTCCGGGTTCATTTTGCGCATGAATTTGCCGTCGACCGCAAGGTCAAAATCACCCTGAGCGGCCGTGTAGTTTGGCCCCTGCACGGATTTGACGCCGTTGAAAGTGAAGCTGTAGCCGGCAACCGTGGTTGTTTCACCCGGCGCCATCTTGATGTCCTTTTCGTCCTGGAAGCTATTGACCATGGTCACGCCGACCACGAAAACGGCGATGCCAAAGTGCGCCAGGCACATGCCGACGAAGCTGCGCGGCTGCTTGACGGCGGTACTCAGGAAGGACTGGCCGGCACGTGTGTGCTGGACACGCTCGACGAAGGTCATCACCGTCGTGATCGCGACCCAGGCGGCGAGCAGGATGCCCAGTGCAGTCAGCGTGCTCCAGTGGCCGTAAATCAGCGGCAAGGCGATGGCAACGACCGCAGCGGCGACCATCGCCCAGCGCACAATTCGGGTGATTTCCGGAATCGACGCTTCCTTCCAGCGGGCGAAGGGAGCAATGCCCATCAGAAACAGAACCGGCGCCATGACAGGAACGAAAACCGCGTTGAAGTACGGTGGCCCGACCGAAATCTTGCCGATGCCGAGGGCGTCGATCAGCAGTGGGTAGAGCGTGCCGAGGAGCACGGTGGCGCAGGCGACGACGAGCAGTACGTTATTGGTCAGCAGCAGCGACTCGCGAGAAATCAGCCCAAAACGGCCACCCAGGCCAACCTTCGGCGCCCGCCAGGCGAACAGTGCCAGCGAGCTACCGATGACGGCGACCAGGAAAATCAGGATGAAGATGCCGCGCCGTGGATCGGTGGCGAAGGCGTGGACCGAGGTCAGCACGCCGGAACGGACCAGGAAGGTGCCGAGCAGCGACAGCGAGAAGGCAGAGATGGCCAGCAGAACCGTCCAGTTCTTGAAACTGCCGCGCTTTTCGGTCACCGCCAGTGAGTGGATGAGCGCCGTGCCGACCAGCCAGGGCATGAACGAGGCGTTTTCAACCGGATCCCAGAACCACCAGCCGCCCCAGCCCAGCTCATAATAGGCCCACCACGAGCCGAGGGCGATGCCCATGGTCAGGAAGCACCAGGCAGCCATGGTCCATGGCCGCGACCAGCGTGCCCAGGCGGCATCCAACTGGCCGGAAAGCAGGGCCGCAATGGCAAAGGCGAAAGCGACCGAGAAACCGACGTAACCCATGTAGAGCATGGGTGGATGGATGACGAGTCCCGGGTCCTGTAGCAGCGGGTTCAAGTCGCGCCCTTCGGCGGCGGCTGGAAGCAGGCGCTCAAATGGATTGGAGGTGATCAGGATGAAGAGCATGAAGCCGAAGGCGACCAGCCCAAGGGTTCCGAGCACGCGGGCAACCATCGTTTCCGGCAGTTGCTTGGACAGCATGGCGACGCTGAAGGCCCACCAGGTCAGGAACAGCATCCAAAGTAGCAGCGAGCCTTCATGGCCGCCCCAGACGGCGGCAACGCGGTACTGAATGGGCAGCAATGAATTGGAGTGTTGCGCGACATAAACCACGGAGAAATCGTTGGTCACGAAAGCCTGCACCAGGCAGGCAAAAGAGAAGGTGAGCAGCAGCGCCATCGCCGAAGCGGCGGGGCGGGCGATGGCAACCCAGGCCAGGCGGTTCTGGTGGGCGCCGACTAGTGGCAGGGTGCCGAGGATCAGGGCAACCAGTGCGGCAAGGATCAGGGCGAAATGGCCGAGTTCAGGAATCATGCTTAGTAGCTCGCTTTGGGTTTTTCTGCGCCGGCCGACTTGGCCTGGGCATCGCCAACGGCCTTGGCGGCTTCCGGCGGCATATAGTTTTCGTCGTGCTTGGCCAGCACCTCGCTGGCGGTGAAGGTGCCGTCAGCGGCCATCTTGCCCTGGGCGACCACGCCTTTGCCTTCTTTGAACAGGTCGGGGAGGATGCCCTTGTAATGGACGGTCATGTCCTTGGCCGTGTCGGTGACGACGAAGGCGATCGTCACCCCGTCGGCTTGCCGTTGCAGGCTGCCTTCCTTGACCAGGCCGCCGATGCGGAAGGCCTTGCCTTGCGGTGCTTTGCCTTCGGCGACGTCGGTCGGCGAAATGTAGAGGGCGATGTTGCTGTTCAGGGCATTCAGGACCAGTGCAGCGATGATGCCGATGATGGCCAGTGCGCCACCGATCAGGGCGAGTTTCTTGTGACGGGATTTCATTCTGCGGTGTTCCTGTTGTCAGCGCGCGATTCAGCGCGCAATTGGCGCTTCAGGCGTGCGATGGTGGTCTTTTGATTGCGGGCAACGATAATCGGTTCAATTGCCATGATCAGTGCGGTGAGGCCGAACGAGCCCCAGACGTAAAAACCGTAGCCGCCCATGGCGAGGAAGTCGGCAAAGCTGTTCCAGTAGATCACTTGCCTTCTCCTTCCAGCACGGCCTTGACCCAGTCGGTGTTGCGCTCGCGTTCAAGCATGATGGTGCGCACCCGCATCAGGGCGACGGCGATGGAATACATCCAGAAACACATGGCCATCAGCAGCATGCCCCAGAGCATGGTCTGCGCCATCGACGACTTGGCCAGGTTGACGCTGGAGCCCTGGTGCAGGGTGTTCCACCATTTGACCGAGAAATAGATGATCGGCACATTGACCACGCCGACCAGCAGCAACAGGCCTCCGGCCTTGTCGGCGCGGCGCGCGTCGTCGATCGCGGCGGTCAAGGCCATGTAGCCGATGTACAGGAAGAGCAGGATCAGCTCTGAAGTCAGGCGCGCATCCCACACCCACCACGCACCCCACATCGGCTTGCCCCACAGGGCGCCGGTCCACAGCGAGATGAAGGCCATCAGCGCACCGGTCGGCGCCAGGGCCTGGGCCATCATGCCGGACAGCCGGGTGTTGAAGGCCAGCCCGATAGCCGCCCAGAAGGCCATGACCAGGTAGATGAACATCGACATCCAGGAAGCCGGGACGTGGATGAATATGATACGGTAGCCCTCGCCCTGCTGAAAGTCGGTGGGGGCAACCAGCATGCCGAGGTAGAGTCCGGCCAGGCCAAAGAGCACTGAAATGGCGACAAAGAAAGGAATCAGCGCACCGGCCAGCGGGTAAAACGTGGCGGGCGATGCGAAACGATAGAAATTGAAGCGATCTTTCATTCGAGGGCGATCTTCAAGGCAGCGGCCGACGCCCAGGGGGCGAAGCCGAGTGAGGCAAAGGTAAGAGCAGCAAGCAGTGACAGATGACCTTCTCCCCCGAGTCCGGATACCGTCGCATCGACTGCGCCAGCGCCGAATATTAGCACCGGGATGTAGAGTGGCAGCACCAGCAGCGACAGCAGCACGCCGCCGCCACGCAGACCGAGGGTCAGCGCGGCGCCGATGGCACCGATGCCGGACAATGCGGGCGTCCCGAGCAGGATGGCACCGGTCAGCACGACCAGCGCCTCGGACGATAGGTCGAACTGGATGCCGAGGACTGGCGCGATCAGCGCCAAAGGCAGTCCGGAGACCAGCCAGTGGGCGATTACTTTGCCGGTAACGACCAAACCAAGCGGGTGTGGGGCCAGGGCGAGTTGCTCCAAGGTGCCGTCACGATGATCGTCGGCAAACAATCGGGGCAGGGAAAGCATGGTGGCGAGCAGCGCCGCAACCCACAGCACGCCGGGTGCCAGCTTGCGCAACAGGTCGGGTTCCGGGCCAATGCCGAGCGGGAAAAGGCTGACGACGATGACGAAGAAGAACATCGCTGAGACGATGTCGGCCTGGCGTCGCATGGCCAGTTTGAGATCGCGGCCGATGACGGCGGTGATGATTTTCAGCATTCGCGTCTCGTCCTCAACCGAGCCTCAGTTCGCGCACGGTGCCGGCCGGAATGTTGACCTGCTGGTGCGTCGTCATCACCGCCATGCCGCCGCGCTGCAGGTGGCCGGAAATGATGCCGGCCAGCCAGTCGACTGCCGCCACATCGAGGGCGACAAACGGCTCGTCGAGTATCCACAGGGGACGTTTTTCCTTGACCAGACGGGCCAGCGCGACGCGGCGTTTCTGGCCCTGTGACAGATATTTGCAGGCAAGGTCTTCACGTCCAGCCAGGCCAACCTGTTCCAGCGCGTCGATGGCATCGTCCTCGGAGAGAGCCTCGTCAGCCAGATGGGCAGCGGCGAGCAGGTTTTCCAGCGGCGTCAGTTCTTCCTTGATGGCGTTCAGGTGGCCGAGGTAGCAAAGATCGGCCCGGTAATCGTCACCCTGCGCCTTGATCGATTTGCCTTTCCAGCGAATTTCGCCGGCTTCGGGCGGCAACAGACCGATCAGCATGCGCAGCAGGCTGGTCTTGCCGGCACCGTTCCGGCCTTGCAAATTGAGCAGTTCCCCGCCTTCCAGTTTGAAGTCGAGGCCTGCGAACAGGCGGCGCTCGCCGCGCACGCATTCCAGATTGTCAGCTTCAAGCATCAGGGGAAAAAACCGAAAGGAATCAGGCGCAAATTATGAACGCGCCAGTGTACCGGCAGATTGATGATCATCAAACAAAAACGGGCAAGAAAAACGGGGGGTGGCGGCCGGATCCGCTACTTGCCGATCTGATTTTTCAGCAGCACTTCTGCCTGTATCTGCCGGATATAGTCACTGATTTGGCTGCTTACGCTGTCGAGTTCAAGCTTCAGTGGCTCGATGGCGTCCAGCTCACCAGCCTGGATATGCTGGATGAACTGCCGTCCGATCTCATGCAGGCGGGTGTGAACCGTCTCGAGGGTCTTGAAGGCTTCGATGCTCGCATAGCGCTGGCTCTCCGGGCTGTAATACCAGCGCCCGAAACGGCATGCGTGCTCGTCCATCGCGGGTAGGCTTGCGCCGTTCCGGCGGTTATCCAGATGGCTGTAAAGCTGTTTTTTCCAGCGTTTGTGATCGACTTCGGCAATCAGCATCGGCAGATCCTCTCTTGACCATTCGAAGGCTGTGGCGAGGCTCCAGAGTTCATCGGGCTGGAAATGCCTGATCCAGTCGGGCAGCTGTTCGGGCGGCATCGGGCGGGCGATGCCAAAGCCCTGGGCCATATCGCAGCCGAGCAGTAGCAGAACCAGGCCGTGCTCGACCGTTTCGACGCCTTCGGCAATGACCTGGCGCTTGAAGGCGTGGGTCAGCCCGATGACGCCTTCGACAATGGCCAGGTCGTCCGTGTCGTCCAGCATGTTGCGAATGAAGGACTGGTCGATCTTCAGCATGTCGGCGGGCAGGCGTCGGAAGTAAGTCAGCGAGGAGTATCCGGTACCGAAGTCGTCAAGCGCGAAAGTGACGCCGAGGTTTCGGCATTCGGCAAACAGTTCGGCGGTGGTCTGGATATCTTCCAGGGCGGCAGTTTCCAGGACTTCAAGTTCGATCTGGCCAGGGGTAACGTTCGGGTAGGCGGCCAATAATTCGCCGAGGCGACGGGAAAACCCCGGGTGTTGCAGATGGATGCCGGCGATATTGATGCTCACCGAGAGATCGATGCCTTGTGTCCGGTGCCAGGCGTCAATCTGTTTCAGGGCTTCCTGGATGACCCAGTCGCCAATTTCGATGGCCAGTTCGCTGCCTTCGAGCGCCGGCAGGAAACTGTCGGGGAGCAGCAGGCCACGCTCGGGGTGTTGCCAGCGGATCAGGGCTTCGGCACCGATGAAGGAACCTTCGCGCATGTTGACCTTGGGCTGGTAGTAAAGCTTGAACTCGCCGTTGGCCAGTCCTTCGCGAATTTGGCCGATTTCCTCGCGGCGGATGCGGGCGCGTCTATCATTTTCCGGATCGAACAGGTGGTAACGGTTGCGGCCCTCCTGTTTGGCCGCGTACATGGACTGGTCGGCGTGGCGCAACAGCGTGTCGGAATCCGATCCGTCATGGGGGTAGAGGGTGACGCCGATGCTGGCCGAAACGGTGACGAATTGTGCCGAGACCCGGAAGGGTTGTGAGAGCGCCGAAATGACCCGGGTCATGGCGTGGTCGCATTCGTTCAGATCATCGAGATTGGTGATGAGCAGCACGAACTCGTCGCCGCCCAGACGGGCAACGGTGTCACCCGCTCGAACGCAGGTTTTCAGGCGCTGGGCGACTTCAATCAGCAGGAAGTCACCGACTGAATGGCCGTAGCGGTCGTTGATCGGTTTGAAATTATCCAGATCGAGATAACAAACGGCGAGCGTCTTGCCGCTGCGCTCGGCCTGTGCCTTGGCCAGTTGCATCCGGTCACCGAGCAGCATGCGGTTCGGCAACTGGGTCAGCGCGTCGAAGTGGGCCAGATGCTCCAGACGCTGCTGGTGCTGTTTGAGCAGCGTGATGTCGGAGAAGATGGCAACAAAGTTCGACAGGGCTCCATCCCGATTGCGAACGCTTGAAATGGTCAGTTGTTCGACGAAAATTTCGCCGGATTTCTTGCGGTTCCAGATTTCGCCACGCCAGTAGCCATCGTCGCGGATTTTTTGCCACATTTCCTCGTAGAAGGCCGTGTCATGATGGCCGGACTTGAGCATATCCGGCGTGTTGCCGAGCGCTTCGGCACGGGAATAGCCGGTCAATTCCGTAAACGTCGTATTGACTTCGACGATCCTTCCTTTCGGGTCGGTGATCATGATGCCCTCATGGGCATTGTCGAACACGCTGGCCGCCAGTTGCTGGCGTTCTTCGGCCATCAGGCGCTCGCTGATATCCTGCGAAATGCCGATCAGAGCCGGTTGTCCATCCCAATAGCCGTTAACGACGCGCGTCTCGACCATGATTTGCTCGCCGCTAGCGCGCAGGATAGGCAAGGGGCAGCTATAACGACGGCCCGAGATGATGTCGGCCATGACCTCGCCGGCCATCTGGCGCAGGTTTTCCGGGTGCACCGCAGCTACCGTTTTCCCCTTGAGCGAGCTCTGGCCGTAGCCAAGGTCTTCGGCGACGGCGCGGTTGTAGTGGAGGATGCGGCCTGTCTGGTCGAGAATGAAGATGAAATCGGTCAGCGTATCGAACAGGCCGCTCAGGTTTTCTTGCAGGCGCCGGGCTTCCTCCTGTGCGGCGAGACGATGCAATGCCTGGCTGAATTGGCCGCTCAGTTTTTCCAGCGAGGCCAGTGTCGATGGCAAGACGCCGGCGGCTTGGCGACTGCCCAGGGTCAGGCAGGCGACCGGTTGGCTTTCCAGTTTGATGGGCAGTGCAGCCAGGCAATCCAGTCCTTCGCTTTGCATGGCCTGTTTGTCGAGGATGCTTGCGTCGGCACAGTGTTCGTTGGGGGTTTCGCAGTTGCAGATGGTTCCGCCGTTCAGCGCCAGGATGGCGAGCCGGCTGTCGGCATCGAGATGGCGGACTTTTTCGGCAAAGTCGAGCGAGACGCCTTGGTGGGCAATCAGGCGATAGCTGCCGTCGGCTTGTCGCCAGTGTACGCAGCCTGCATCAAGATCAGGGAAGCGCTGGATGGCTTTGAGTAGCGCCCCTAATACTTCGTCGCGCTGCATGCCGGAGGCCAAGGCCTGAGCGAGGTCGTGCTCGACTTCAAGGCGCAGTTCGGCATTCTTGCGTTCGGAAATGTCCACGGCGGAAGCGATCAGCACCGGGCGACCGAAGTAGCTGGCGGTATGGAGGCGAACTTCGATCGGGAAAATGCGCTCGGCGCTGCTTCTGGCCAGCGTTTCGAATATCTGCGGCGTGCCGGCAAGTGCTGTTGAGATGGCCTGGTCGATGGCCTCCGGATCCAGCATGCCTGGCGCGATCAGGGATTCATGTGTCTGGCCGATCAAGCTGGAACGGGAGAGGCCGAACATTTGCTCGGCGCTGGTGTTGACGTCGAGAAAGCGTCGGTCTTCACCTTGAATGAACAGGGCTTCCCCGATGCTGTCGAAAATGCCGCGGAAGGTGGCTAGGCTGCGTTCCTGATCCTGCAAACTGTTCTGGCGCTCGATGACCAAGGCGGTGAGCTGGGCCGCCTGCAAGAGCAGGCCCAGGTAGTCTTCATGCGGGCTGGTCGGCGATGGGTAGTAGGCAGTAAAGGTTCCAAGCAACTGGCCGTTGGTGCCGATCACAGGCTCCGACCAGCAGGCGGAAAAACAACCGTGATCGGCCAGGTCGCGATAATTCACCCAGTTCGGATGCTCGTTGATGTTGTCGACAATGACGCGCTGGCGGGTGGCGGCAGCGGCGCCGGAAGAGGCAACACCGGGGGCGATCGGCATGCCGTCGACGGCAAGGCCGTAAGCCGGGGGCAGACTGGGCGCGGCACCAAGGCGCAATTGTCGCCCATCCTTGTCGGCCAGCAGGATCGAGCAGTGCCAGCCCGGAATTTCGGCTTCGACCGACAGCGCGATCAGTTCGAGGACTCGCGGCAGCGCTTCGCCGGCAATCAGTCCGGCCAGCGCCTGGTTGCGCAATTGCATGGCCTCTTCGGCGCGCTTGCGTTCCGAAATGTCGCGGGCGAAGCCGACCGTACCCAGCAATGTTCCATCGTCACCGATGACCGGCGCCTTGTAGGTTTCGTGCCAGACCGGCTGGCCGCCGACGATGATGGGTTCAACGACGATCTTGTTTTGCCGGGAGGCCATGACGGCGAGGTCGTCGGCGCGATAGGCGCTGGCCAGTTCCGGTGGCCAGAGTTCACTGTCGGTCTTGCCGACCGCTGTGTCGGTTCCGGTCGCAATGGTCAGGGCGCGGTTGGCTGTCAGCAATCGCGATTCAGTGTCTTTCAGCCAGACCAGAAAGGGAAAGTTATCGAGTAGGGCGCGCTGATAGCGTTCGTTGCGCGCTGTTTCGTCAAGCATGGCTTCCCGGGCTCGGGCGAGCGCCTGCCGATCGATCAATGCGTCGTCGATCAGGCCCAATTTGAGCGGGCTCATCAAGGTGTGCTCGGAGAGCAGGCCGGCCAGATTGCCGTCGCTATCGACGACGGTCAAATGACGAATGCCGTGGTCGAGCATCTGTTGGGCGGCATCGGCCAGCGGGCAGTCCTCCCGGACGCTGATGGTCGGGTGGGTCATCACCGAGCCCAGCGTCGGGTTGCTTTCGCTACTCAAAAAGAGGCGGACGATGTCGTGCTCGGTGACAATTCCTTGCGGGCGCCGGCCATCGACCACGATGACGCAACTGCCGCGCACGGTTTCCATGGCAACCAGCGCCTCGTCAAGCGGTGCGCTGGCTGGCAGGCGGGGGAAAGTGCCTTCCATCAGCGTGTCAGCGGTATTCAGATGGAGGAAGAAGTCGGGGCCGAGGTGCTTGCGATAGTCCGCTTCACTGACCACGCCGAGCGGCAGGCCGGCCTCGTCGGTGACCACGATATGGCGGATGCCGAGGTTGGCGGCCTCGCGGTAGGCGAGCCGGAAATCCGTATTGGCCGGCACGCTGTGCACCGGACTGGTCATCGTTTCGCGGGCAGTCTGTTCGAGGGGGCGGCGCTGACGCATGGCGCGCAGCATGTCGCGTTCGGTGATGATGCCCAGAATAGCGCCCTGGTCGACCACGATCACCGAGGATGTCTTCACGTCCAGCATCCGTGATGCCACGTCGCGGAGACTGGCGGCGGGCGCAACTCGATCGCTTCGGGTTGTTATCAGCTCGACAATTTTGGGCACACCACTCCTCCTTCTTTTTATTTTAGAGCGACTTGGCGTCACGATGTTTAACCGTGATCAATCGCGTCTGTCTTATTGGTGGAATGTTTGTTTCCATGTTGGATGCCTAGTAGCCATATTCGGTATTGGTCGGTTTTTCTGGCTGCGATTGAGTGCTACTCATAAATGCATTGATTCGTATCAATAATTTGGTCATTTTGTCCGCGTGGCATACGCCTTGCGTAGTAGCCCTCACTTGGCAATAAAACCAACGGGGGACATACCAGTGACTGAGACCTTTTATGAAGTATTGCGCCGCCAGGGCATCACCCGGCGCAGTTTCCTGAAATTCTGCAGCCTGACGGCGACCTCGCTCGGGCTGGGTTCTGCTGCGGCACCGCGCATCGCCCATGCGCTGGAAACCAAGGCGCGTACGCCGGTGATCTGGCTGCACGGTCTGGAATGCACCTGCTGTTCCGAATCCTTCATCCGCTCGGCCCATCCGCTGACCAAGGATGTCGTGCTGTCGATGCTCTCGCTCGACTATGACGACACGCTGATGGCCGCGGCCGGCCATCAAGCCGAAGCGATCATCGAAGAGGTCAAGAAGAAGTACAAGGGCAACTACATCGTCGCCGTCGAAGGCAATCCGCCGTTGAACGAAGACGGCATGTTCTGCATCCACGGCGGTCGTCCTTTCGTCGAGGTCTTGAAGGAAACCTGCGCTGACGCCAAGGCGATCATTTCCTGGGGCGCCTGCGCGTCCTACGGTTGCGTGCAGGCCGCCAAGCCGAATCCGACCCGCGCCACGCCGGTACACAAGGTGATTTCCGGCAAGCCGATCATCAACGTGCCGGGCTGTCCGCCGATTGCAGAGGTGATGACCGGTGTCGTCACCTACATGCTGACCTTCGACCGCATCCCTGAACTCGACCGGCAGGGCCGCCCGAAGATGTTCTACGGCCAGCGCATCCACGACAAGTGCTACCGCCGCGGCCACTTCGATGCCGGCCAGTTCGCCGAGGCCTGGGATGACGAAGGCTCGCGCAAGGGCTACTGCCTGTACAAGATGGGCTGCAAGGGGCCGACCACCTATAACGCCTGTTCGTCGATGCGCTGGAACGGCGGCGTCAGCTGGCCGGTGCAATCCGGCCACGGCTGTATCGGCTGTTCCGAAGAGGGGTTCTGGGACAAGGGCAGCTTCTACGACCGCGTGACCGACATCAAGGCCTTCGGCGTCGAAGCCAATGCCGACACCATCGGCAAGGCCGCGGCCGGCACCGTAGGCGCCGCAATCGCCGCCCATGCCGCCGTGACGGCACTGGCCCGCGCCCGCCAGAAGGCCGGCGAGACTGAAGAACAGAAGGGGGAAAAATAAGATGGCTGCCTACGAAACCCAAGGCTTCAAGGTTGATAACTCCGGCAAGCGCGTCGTCGTCGATCCGGTCTGCCGAATCGAAGGCCACCTGCGGGTGGAAGTGAATCTCGACGACAAGAATGTGATCCGCAATGCCGTGTCGACCGGCACCATGTGGCGCGGTCTGGAAGTGATCCTCAAGGGCCGCGATCCGCGCGATGCCTGGGCCTTTACCGAACGTATCTGCGGCGTTTGTACCGGTACCCATGCGCTGACCTCGGTCCGTGCCGTCGAGGATGCGCTGAAGATCCAGATTCCGGAAAACGCCAACACGATCCGCAACCTGATGCAGTTGAATTTGTACATTCACGACCATCTGGTGCACTTCTATCATCTGCACGCGCTGGACTGGGTTGATGTCGTATCGGCGCTGAAGGCCGATCCGAAGGCGACTTCCGCACTGGCCCAGAGCATTTCCAGCTGGCCGCTGTCGTCGCCGGGCTATTTCCGCGACATCCAGAACCGTCTGAAGAAATTCGTCGAATCGGGCCAGCTCGGCCCGTTCATGAACGGCTACTGGGGCAACCCGGCCTACAAGCTGCCGCCCGAAGCCAACCTGATGGCGGTGGCGCACTATCTCGAAGCCCTCGATTTCCAAAAGGAAATCGTCAAGGTGCACACCATCTTTGGCGGCAAGAATCCGCACCCGAACTGGCTGGTCGGCGGCGTGCCCTGCGCCATAAACCTCGAAGGCGTTGGTGCCGTCGGCGCGGTGAACATGGAGCGCCTGAATCTGGTCAAGAGCATCATTGACCGCTGCGCCGAGTTCGTCGAACAGGTTTACATCCCCGACCTGCTGGCCATTGGCTCCTTCTACAAGGGCTGGCTGTACGGCGGCGGCCTGTCGTCGAAGAACATGCTTTCTTACGGCGACATCCCGCAGAAGGCCAACGACTACACCTCGGGCAACCTGCTGCTGCCGCGCGGTGCGATCATCAACGGCAAGTTGGACGAAATCCATCCGGTCGATCTGAAAGACCCGGAACAGGTGCAGGAATTCGTTGCCCACTCCTGGTACAAGTACCCGGACGAAAGCAAGGGCCTGCACCCCTTCGATGGTGTGACCGAACCCAGCTTCGTGCTTGGCCCGAACACCAAGGGCACCAAGACCAATATCAAGGAGCTCGACGAAGGCGGCAAGTATTCGTGGATCAAGGCCCCGCGCTGGCGCGGCCACGCCATGGAAGTCGGTTGCCTGCCGCGCATGGTGCTCGGCTATCTGCAGCCGAAACAGTACCCGGAAATCCACGGTCTGGTCGACGGCGCGCTGAAGAAGCTCGACGTGCCGGTCACTGCGCTGTTCTCGACGCTGGGCCGGACGGCCGCGCGTGGTCTGGAAACGGCGTACTGCGTCAAGCTGCAGCAACAGCAGTTCGACAAGCTGATGACCAACCTGAAGTCCGGCGACCTGAATACCGCCAACATCGAAAAGTGGGAGCCGAGCACTTGGCCGAAGGAAGCGATGGGTGCCGGTTTCACCGAAGCGCCGCGCGGCGCACTCGGTCACTGGATCCGCATCAAGGAGACCAAGATCGACAACTACCAGTGCGTGGTCCCCACCACCTGGAACGGCGGTCCGCGTGACCACAAGGGCCAGATCGGCGCCTTCGAGGCTTCGCTGATGGATACCCCGGTGGCCAAGGCCGATGAACCGCTGGAAATCCTGCGCACGCTGCATTCCTTCGATCCCTGCCTGGCCTGCTCGACGCACGTGATGAGCCCGGACGGCCAGGAAATGACGACGGTCAAG
>JAGTRV010000287.1 GCA_018262245.1 Pseudomonadota bacterium
TCAAACAGGTACTGCTGGGGATGTTTCCCGGCGAAGACCCGGCATCGTCCACAGTCGCGACCGAAGTCTCCACGTCGCTGGTCATCGAGCTCGGCCCCGTGCTGGCGACGGTGGATCGAATCGGCTTTCAGTTCAAACTGGGCTTCCCGCAGAGTGGCGGCAATCTGGGGTTCGCCGACATCGCCTTGGGCCTGAAGCCACCGCGTGGTGTAGGCCTGAGCATTGACGAGGCGGGGGTGACCGGCGGCGGGTTTCTCTATTTCGACCCGGAAAAAGGACAGTATGCAGGCGTGGTTCAGCTGAACCTGGAGGGCGGGATTACGGTAAAGGGCATCGGGCTGATCGCCACGCGCTTGCCCAACAGCGCCCGAGGATTTTCGCTCCTGATCGTCATCACGGCGGAAGATTTCAAGCCAATACCACTTCCCCTGGGGTTCAGACTGACGGGCATCGGCGGGCTGCTGGCGATCAATCGCACATTCGATGAAGCGGTGCTGCGCAGCGGGCTCAAGAACCACACGCTGGACAGCGTGATGTTTCCGAAAGATCCGATCCGCAACGCGCCCCAGATCCTCAGCAACCTGAACAAGGTCTTCCCACCGGCCAATGGCCATCACCTGTTCGGCCCCGTGGCCCGAATCGCCTGGGGCACGCCGACGCTGATCACGGCCGATCTGGCCCTGGTGCTGGAGATGGGCGCCCGGCTGCGGTTGCTGGTGCTGGCGCAGGTCGTGGCGATTCTGCCGAAGCCGGAGAACGATCTCGTGCGCTTGCAGATGGACGGGGTCGGCGTGCTCGATTTTGATCAAGGCACGGCCGCGCTGGATGCGACGCTCTACGATTCGCGGCTGCTGAAAAAGTTCGTGCTGACGGGCGATATGGCGATGCGGCTGAAGTGGGAGAACTCGCCCAACTTCGCCCTGGCGATTGGCGGACTGCATCCTGCCTTCAACCCGCCCCCGAACTTCCCCAAGCTGGAACGGATCGCCCTGAACCTCACCGCGGGCGACAATCCGCGATTCCGTTGCGAGGCGTACTTTGCGCTGACGTCCAACACTGTGCAATTCGGCGCGCGGGCAGAGCTGTACGCTGCTGCGGCCGGATTCAGCATCCAGGGAGAGACGGGATTCGATGTTCTGATCCAGCTCGACCCGTTCTTTTTCCTTGCTGACTACTACGCGCAGGTGCAGCTCAAGCGCGGTTCGACGAACCTCTTCAAGGTCAGGGTCGAAGGCGCGCTGGCCGGCCCGCGCCCGCTGCACATCAAAGGCAAAGCCACGTTTGAAATCCTGTGGTGGGACGTCTCCATCCGCTTCGACAAGACGCTGGTGGAAGGTGAAAAGCCGCCGCCTCCGGAGCCCGTCGACGTGCTGCCGCGGTTGAAAGAGGCCCTGGCACATGCCGGCAACTGGCGAGGGCGGCTTCCCGACGGACAGCGCCAAATGGTCACGCTGCGCGCCAAGCCGGGGGCGCCGAGCGATGTGCTCCTCCACCCGCTCGGCACCCTTTCGGTCAAACAGGGCGTCGTTCCCCTGGACATGGATATTTCCCGGTTCGGCCAGGCACCGCCTGCTGGAGCGCGCCGCTTCACGATCAGCAGCGTGAGCCTTGGCGGACAGAGCCAGACGGCTCAGCCCGTCAAGGACTTCTTTGCCCCGGCGCAGTTCTTTGAGATGAGCGATGACGAAAAGCTTTCCCGGCCCTCGTTCGAACCGATGCCGGCCGGCGTCACCATCGGCTCGGCCGAGGTCGCCTTCAGCGCCGACGCCGGCGATTGGCTCGAAGTGGAAGCGATCGAATTCGAAACCTGGATCGTGGACAAAGAGAAGACCGAAACTCGCCCCAGTCATCCGGAGGATTCGAAGAATTTGTATAGATTGAGCCCGGAACTCTTGGGCAGGCAAGCCCGATTCGGCGCCGCCGGCGCCAGCGATCTTCGGCGCACCGGCAAAGCCAGATACCGTGCCATCATGGGCAAACATCGGATTGCAAAAGAAGGCTGGAGCATTGTTGCCACCGACGACCTGAAGGTGCAGCCGGTGCCCGGCATCGAGGCGGAAAAGCCTGCGACCTATTCGGAAGCCGCCCAGGCACTGCGCAAGCTGAAGCAGGAGAACCCGGCGAAAGCTGCCGGCTTGAAGATCCTTCGTCTGTCGGAGACTGAGATTGTAGGTAACTAGTGAGGTGGCTATGGCTGACCCAACATCTGCAAATTATGTGTTCCTGCCGTGGGTACGGCAGGGGGCTGCATCCGGCATTCAGGCGCCCGACAGCTTGAGCGCGAATCAAGCCGGGGTAGTTTCGCTGTCTGTCAAGCTGCGAGTCAACAATAGCGATGCCATCGATCGGCAAGTGCGCCTGTACGCTCCCGGGGATATCACCGGTATCGACCGGCAACAGGTGATACGCACGGTGCCGCGCCATCTGGCCACGGATTTCGAGCCGAACTACTTCCCAGCCATTGAATTTGATCGTCCGGACTTTCCATGGCTCTTTACGCCCGCAAAGGCCGATGCCGCTGGCAGGCTACGTCCGTGGCTTTGCCTGGTGGTGGTGCAGAAACAGGAAGGGGTGACGCTGCGCGCCGACCACAGTCTGCCGCTATCCGTGCTCGAAATCAAGGCGCCTGCCCGGCCTGAACACGAGCTACCGGATTTATCTGAATCGTGGGCCTGGGCGCACGCGCAGGTTACGGGCACCCGGCGCGAAGCTGCTGCCTTGAAAGCCTCGTTGGCGGGCGATCCGGCGCTGACGGTGTCGCGGTTATTGTGTTCGCGCCGGCTCGATCCGGTGACGGAGTATCTGGCCTGCGTCGTGCCGGCGTTCGAGCTGGGTCGCAAAGCGGGGCTCGGGTTGCCGATTGAGCCCGCCGACGAACAGAAGTTAGAACCTGCCTGGGCCTCGGGAGCGCAATCTTCGCCACAAGTGACCTTGCCGGTCTATTTTCACTGGGAGTTTCGTACCGGCACCGGCGGCGATTTCGAAGCGCTGGTGCGGTTGCTCGAACCGCGTTCAATGCCGCCCGAAGTCGGCAAACGGCGGATAGACATCAGCCAACCCGGATTTCAAATCATCCCTCCCCTTCCACCAGGCACGACACTTGAGCTTGAAGGCGCGCTGCGCGCTGCGGATTCCCAAATCGCCGAGTGGCCGAGTGAAACCCGAACGCCCTTTCAGACCGAGCTTAAAAGCATCCTCGATGCACCGTGGGAGGCCATGCAGCAGGAGGACAAAGAGCCGCTGCTTGCACCACCGATTTACGGCTGCTGGCAAGCGGCGCGGCACAGTGTGGAGATTACCCCGGAACCGCCCGGTTCCCCGCCCGCTCCGCCTTGGTTGCACGAGCTGAATCTCGATCCTCGGCATCGAGCAGTCGCCGCGCTGGGCACCAAGGTCGTACAGACTCAGCAGGAGCAGTTGATGGCCTCGGCGTGGGAGCAGCTCGGCGAAATCGAACGAATCAATCAAGTGCGCCGCCAGGCCCAGCTCGGCCGCGCCGTCAATGCCGTTTACTACGCTAGGCACTTCACTCGTTTCTCCGAAGAAACGCTGTTGAAGGTGGTCGCCTCGGCGCA
>JAGTRV010000288.1 GCA_018262245.1 Pseudomonadota bacterium
CGTCGGCACCGATGGTCAGTTGGCGGCTGCTGCCGCCCGCTACCTGTACAAGCTGATGGCCTACAAGGACGAATACGAAGTCGCCCGCCTGCATACCGATCCGGCTTTCCTGGCCGAACTCGATGCGCAGTTCCCGCATGGCTACTCGGTGAAATACAACCTGGCGCCGCCGTTGCTGGCTGAGCGTGACCCGCAGACAGGGTATCTCCAGAAGAAGCAGTACGGTCCGTGGATGACCAAAGCGTTCAGGACGCTGGCCGGTTTCAAGGGGCTGCGCGGCGGTTCGCTCGACCTGTTTGGCAAGAGCGAGGAGCGCCGGGTCGAACGTCAATTGATCGAGGACTACATCGCCCAGCTCGACGAGATCGTCGCCCAGCTGACGCCGGCCAACCACGAAGCGGCCATCGCCCTGGCCAGCGTGCCCGACGAGATTCGCGGTTACGGGCATGTCAAGGAAAAGAGCCTGGCGGCGGCCAGGGCCTTGCAGGCGGAACGTCTGCAGGCCTTCCTGACGGCCAGACCGGTCATCGAAATCAAGACCGCTTAACGAATTTTTATAACAAACACCCCCAACAACGAGGAGCAAAGACATGGCAACAACCGGTGTAATGCGTCCCGGCCACGTTCAGGTACGTGTGCTGGACATGGAAGAGAGCATCCATTTCTACAAGAACGTGCTCGGCTTGGTCGAAACTGGCCGCGATGCCACGGGCCGCGTCTATTTCAAGGCCTGGGACGAGCATGATCACAACAGCGTGATCCTGCGCCAGGCCGATTCGGCCGGCATGGATTTCATGGGCTTCAAGGTCCGCGACCAGGCCACCCTGGCCAAGCTCGATGCCGATCTGCAGGCCTACGGCGTCAAGACCGAGCGGATCCCGGCCGGCGACCTGCTGGAAACCGGCGAGCGCGTGCGTTTCGTCATCCCGAGCGGCCACAACATCGAGCTTTACGCCGAGAAGACTTGCGTCGGCAATAGCCAGGACAACCTCAATCCCGATCCCTGGACGCCGGAATCCGAGCACGGTATCGCGCCGACCCGTTTCGACCACGCGCTGCTCTACGGTCCGGATATCGAGAAGAACCTCGCCTTGTTCACCGACGTCCTCGGCTTCTACCTCGTCGAGCAAGTCATGCTGCCGGACGGCAAGGATCAGCTGGCGATCTTCATCTCCTGCGGCCACAAGGCGCACGACCTGGCGTTCGTCCGTCATCCGGAGCCGAACAAGCTGCACCACATTTCCTTCCTGCTGCCGACCTGGGAAAAGGTGCTGCGCGCCGCCGACCTGATGTCGATGAACCGCGTGTCGATCGACATCGGCCCGACCCGCCACGGCATCACCCGCGGCCAGACGATCTATGCCTTCGACCCGTCCGGCAACCGCTTCGAGACTTTTGCCCAGGGCTACGAAACCTACCCTGACTATCCGGTCAAGACGTGGTCATTCGAAGAAGTCGGCACCGGCATCTTCTATCACGACCGCGTGCTCAACGAGCGCTTCCTGAGCGTCGTGACCTGATTCCGGGCCTTGCTCCGACCACCATCAGGAAAACAGCCCCCCGACAAAGGACCAAAAATGCTCCAGGATAAAATTCTCAATTTCATCAACGGCGAATTCGTGGCGACCGACAAATGGTTCGAGAACCGCACGCCGATTTCCAATGCCGTGATCGGCCAGGTGGCCGAAGCCGGCAAGGCTGAAGTCGATGCCGCCGTCGCCGCTGCCCAGGCCGCCCTCAAGGGGCCATGGGGCAAGATGACCCTGGCCAAGCGCGTCGAACTGCTCGAAGCCCTGGTCGCCGAAATCAACAACCGCTTCGACGAATTCCTCGAAGCCGAGTGCGCCGACACCGGCAAGCCGCGTAGTCTGGCGTCGCACATCGACATTCCGCGCGGCGCAGCCAACTTCAAGGTGTTCGCCGACGTGATCAAGAACGTGCCCGGCGAATTCTTCGACATGGCCACCCCGGATGGCGGCACCGCCATCAACTACACCTTCCGTTCGCCGGTCGGTGTGGTCGGCGTGATCTGTCCGTGGAACCTGCCGCTGCTGCTGATGACCTGGAAGGTCGGCCCGGCGCTGGCCTGCGGCAACACCGTGGTCGTCAAGCCGTCCGAGGAAACGCCGCGCACCGCTGCGCTGCTCGGCGAGGTCATGAACAAGGTCGGCATCCCGAAGGGCGTCTATAACGTCGTGCATGGCTTCGGCCCGAATTCGGCCGGCGAATTCCTGACCACGCACCCGGACGTCGATGCCATCACCTTCACCGGCGAAACCCGCACCGGCGAAATCATCAACCGTGCCGCCTCCGTTGGTTCGCGTCCGGTGTCGCTGGAAATGGGCGGCAAGAACGCCGCCATCGTCTTCGCCGACTGCGATTTCGATGCTGCCATCGAGGGCACGCTGCGTTCGGCTTTCGCCAACTGCGGCCAGGTCTGCCTGGGCACCGAGCGCGTCTATGTCGAGCGGCCTATTTTCGAGAAGTTCGTCGCTGCCATGAAGGCCGGCGCCGAGAAGCTCAAGATCGGTGTGCCGGAAGATCCGGCCACCGGCATGGGGCCGCTGATCAGCAAGGAGCATCAGAACAAGGTGCTGTCCTACTTCCAGATCGCCAAGGAAGAGGGCGCCACGATTGTGACCGGCGGCGGCGTGCCCGACATGCCGGGCGAGCTGAAGGACGGTTGCTGGGTGCAACCGACCATCTGGACCGGCCTGCCGGAAGACGCCCGGGTCATCAAGGAAGAAATCTTCGGGCCGTGCTGCCACATCGCCCCGTTCGACAGCGAGGACGAAGTGCTGGAGAAGGCCAACGACAACATCTACGGCTTGGCCACCGCGATCTGGACCAAGGACGTGTCGCGTGCCAACCGCGTGGCGCAACAGATGGAAGTCGGCATCGCCTGGGTCAATAGCTGGTTCCTGCGCGACCTGCGCACGGCTTTCGGCGGCGCCAAGCAATCCGGCATCGGCCGCGAAGGCGGCGTGCATTCGCTCGAGTTCTACACCGAGCTGAAGAACATCTGCATCAAGTTGTAAGCCAGCCAACCCGACAGGAAAACAATAATGGATCAACCCACAATAGAGAAACTGGGCGACACGCTGTACGAGGCGCTGCTTGCCCGCCAGCCGGTGGCGCCGCTGACGGCCAGCCACCCGGACATGACCATCGAGGACGCCTACCACGTCCAGCAACACATGATTTCGCGCCGCCTGGCGAACGGTGAGCGGGTCGTCGGCAAGAAGATCGGCGTCACCAGCAAGCCAGTCATGAACCTGCTCGGCGTGCATCAGCCCGACTTCGGCTACCTGCTCGACGGCATGGTCTATAACGAAGGTGAATCCATCGCCATGGATGACCTGATTCAGCCGAAGGCGGAAGGCGAAATCGCCTTCCTGCTCAAGAAAGAGCTCATGGGTCCGGGCGTCACGGCGGCCGATGTGCTGGCCGCCACCGAAGGCGTGATGGCCTGTTTCGAGATCGTCGATTCCCGCATCCTGGACTGGAAGATCAAGATCCAGGACACCGTTTCCGACAACGCTTCCTGCGGCGTCTTCGTGCTCGGTGACCAGTTG
>JAGTRV010000289.1 GCA_018262245.1 Pseudomonadota bacterium
GGTGACCCGTTCGCCGCTCAGGGTCTGGTCGGCGATGCGGTCGCCGGCGCGGTTTTTGGCGATAAGCTTGGTCGTCTCGGCGCCGATGCCGTCGATCTGGCCGGAGACTTCGGCTTCCGGGGAAATTGGGTGGTCGAGCGGGAAGAGGGCGAACTTGATGGAGGACGATCCAGCATTGATCGTCAGGATGCCTTGCTTCATTTAAACAGTTCCAGTTTTGCGGTTGTGGTGGGCGATCAGTGCGGCAATGACGCACGATGCAGTACGGGTTTCGGCGCTGTCGGCGCGGCTGGTCAGCACGATGGGTACCTTGGTACCGAGCACGATGCCGGCGGTCAGCGCGTTGGCCAGGTATTCGAGCTGCTTGGCAATCATGTTGCCGGATTCGAGATCGGGCACGACCAGGATTTCGGCATGGCCGGCGACGGCCGACTTGATGCCCTTGGTCTTGGCGGCGACGATGGAGACGGCGTTGTCGAAGGCGAGCGGGCCATCGAGGATGCCGCCCTTGATCTGGCCACGGTCGGCCATCTTGCACAGGGCGGCGGCATCGAGCGTGGACTGGATCTTCGGGTTGACCGTTTCGACCGCCGAGTTTCGACCGCCGACAGGATGGCCACCTTGGGTTCCGGGATGCCGATGATGTGGGCGAGGTCGATGGCGTTCTGGATGATGTCAACCTTGTCTTCCAGCGTCGGCGCAATGTTGATTGCGGCGTCGGTGATCAGCAGCGGGCGGTGGTAGGTCGGCACGTCCATCAGGAAAACGTGGCTGATCCGGCGGTTGGTGCGCAGGCCGTTGGCGCGGGCGACGACTTCGCCCATCAGCTCATCGGTGTGCAGGCTGCCCTTCATCAGGGCCTCGGCATCGCCGGTGCGAACCAGCGAAACGGCCAGCGCGGCGGAATCATGGCTGTGTGCGGCGTGAACGATGCGGATGCCGTGCAGGTCGATGCCGAATTCCTCGGCGACGGCGCGGATCTTGTTCTCCGGGCCGACTAGGATGGGCTCGATGATGCCGGCCTGGAAGGCCATGACCGGGCCTTTCAGCGATTCCTGGTCGCACGGATGAGCGACGGCGGTCGGGATCGGTTCCAGGCCTTTGACGCGTTCCAGCAGGTGGATATAGCGCTCGTGCTTGTCGTCGATGCGGATCTCCGGCATGTGCACTTCCTGCAGACGGGAGACCTTTTCGGTCGGGGCCAGCACTTCGGCGGTGCCGCGCACGACCTGCAGGCCTTCCTGGTTGGTGCACACGCAGTCGAAGATGACGTGTTTGTTGTGATCGAATTTCTGTTTGGCGGTGACGGTAATTGTAATCGTGTCGCCGATGGTGACCGGGCGGGCGAAATGCAGTGTCTGGTCGACCAGGATGGTGCCGGGGCCGGGAAACTGGGTGCCGAGGACGGTTGAAATCAGCGAGCCACTCCACATGCCATGGGCGATGACTTCGCGGAACATGCCGCTTTCCGAAAACGTCGGATCGACGACCGCCGGGTTCAGGTCGCCGGTCAGGATGGCGAACAGCTTGACGTCTTCGGGCATCAATGTCCGCTTGAGGCTGGCCGAGTCGCCGATGCGGATTTCGTCGAATGTCTTGTTAACCAGATAGCGTTGTTCGGGTTGGTGGTTCATGAATCCCTGCTCCAGTGAGTCACGCGATGTTCTAGTATAGGTTGCTGCGGTGCAGCAAACAATATTGGGCTGTAGCCGGTAGTGTTCCCGCGATGAGGCAATTCACTATCGCCTCACGGCGCGGCGCTCGCGGCTGATCAGCGGGGCGGGCATATCGACGTCCAGACCGGGGTGGCGCTGTAGCAACTGGTCGAGTACCCACTGGTTGGCCTCGTAGGTGAATTCCCGGGCTTCCAGCGGGGCGCCGGTCAGGGCCTCGGCAAACAGCGCAACGGCGGCCGAGCGGCTGACACCGTATTCACAATGCACCATCAGCGATATCTCGAACGGTGCGGCATGGAGTTCCTCGATGAAGGCGCTGATCTGCGCCGCCATGTGGTAATCGAACAGGCCGGGGCAGGCCGGCATGAATTCGTCGGCCGGCACCGCATCGAAAAAGGACAGGCGCAGGACATGGCGGAACAGCGGATCGAGCCTGGCTTCCGGTGTCGTCGGGTCGGTGATCGAGATCACCGCCATGTAGGGGGTGCCCCGCAACTGTTCGGCCAATTTGCGCGAGGTGTATTGGACCTGGCTGATCGTCATCGTGTCATTCCATGAAAACCGGGTCGGAAAAGACCAGGGTGCCATCCTTGCGCATCATCAGGTTGTCGGCTTTGATCAGGTCCGGCAGGGCGCCGTATTCGCCGGAAAAGACTTCCAGTGCCTTGAGCGACTCCTGGACGGCATCGCTCCAGCCCATTGGTGTCACCGTCAAGTGATGCAGTGCGATGCGCCCCATGTCCTGCGCCAGATTGCGCCACATCATGCAGGCGTCGAAATAGGAGGTGGATAGCTTGGTCGCGACTTCGACCGCCTCGCCGGTGCCGGGGAGCGGATAAAGTCGCTCGACCTCGACAATGTGAAAGGGAAAGCCGCGACTGGAACGGCCGGCCGTGCCGTGGTCGGCGTAAACCACCGGAAAGTGGTTGCCGGTCGGTCGGTCTTCGGCCGTGTAGTAGGCGTAGTCGGTCGGTGAGGAAAGGACCTTGTAGACACGTTCCTGGCCATCGACCGTATCGGCTTCAAGCACGATGGTGCTTTCACCGCGGCCGATCTCGCGACGGCCTCGCAATAATGGGTGGTCGGGTACTGGATCGGGGAGTAATCCGTCAGCTTCGGCCATGATGGTCTCCGAAATGGCTACATGTTGGCGGGAAGAGTTCCCGCCAACATGGATTTAGCCCGTTTTGCCGGTTGGCCGCAATGAAGCGGCCGGATTTGTCTTAGGCGACGATGTGCGAACCGGCGTCGACGTAGATCGTCTGGCCGGTCATGCCGGACGAGCCGGAAGTGCACAGGAAGGCGGTCAGGGCGCCGACTTCCTCGATGGTCACGGTGCGGCCGAGCGGGGCCTTCTCGGCGTCTTTTTCCAGCAGGGTATTGAAGTTGGCGATGCCGGAAGCCGCGCGGGTCATGATCGGGCCGGGCGACACGGCGAAGACGCGGATGCCCTTGGGGCCGAGGTCGTAGGCCATGTAGCGGACGGCGGACTCGAGCGCGGCCTTGATGATGCCCATCACGCCATAGTTACGGACGACGCGCTCGGCACCGAGGTAGGACATGGTGATCAACGAACCGCCGTGGGCCATCAGCGGCTCCAGCAGCTTGGCCATGCGCAGGAAGCTGTGGCAGGAAACGTTCATCGCCGAGTCGAAGCCTTCTTCGGTCGTATCGATAACGCGACCGTGCAGGTCATCGGCATTGCAAAAAGCCATCGAATGAATGGCGAAATCGAGTTCGCCAAACACTTCGCCGCACTTGGCGATGACGGCTTCCAGGCTGCCCGGTTCGGAAACGTCGAGCTTTTCGAAAAGTTTGGCACCAATGGACTCGGCCAGCGGCTGCGTGTATTTGGCGGTCTTGTCATTCTGGTAGGTCAGGGCGACTTCGCCACCGAGTGCGACGATGGCCTTGGCGACGGCAAAGGCAATCGACTTGTCGTTGGCAATACCGGTCACCAGGCCTTTTTTTCCAGCCAGCGGGAGATGATTTTGGACGGTGTCGTTCATGCTGTTCTTCCTTTAGTTATGCGGTCTTCAAGTCGGGATAGTGCTGCGGCATTGTTACCGTTTTTAGAGCAATTATTAAATAATGCTGTGGTGCAGCATTATTGTTGCACATCTAAAAAATGACGGGGCCGCAATTCTTCCTGGTCGAGAGGGCCGGTGTTGCTTTTTTGGAGGCCGCTTCGTCACTGCTCTTTGACCTGAGACAACAAACTGAAACACGATAGTGCTACGCTTTCTCCTGTCATAAGTATTCCGCAGGGGGTTGTCGTGGCTCTGAACGATATGCATGCCGAGGCGGTGGCTGGTGTTGTCGACCGCGTTGTCGCCCGTTATCACCGGGATCCCACCTGTATGGTGCAGATATTGCGCGAGGTTCAGGAGGT
>JAGTRV010000118.1 GCA_018262245.1 Pseudomonadota bacterium
TGGCATTTTTGGCATCGCCTTCCTGGCCTTTCTGCTGGTCAGCGGTGGCATTCTTGGCGGCGGCGTCACCGGCAAGGTCGCCGGTTTCGGCATCGCGCTCGGCGGTGTCATGCTGGCTGGACTGCTGGTCATGGTGCTGTCGGTGCCAGTCATCATGGCCACCTGGTTTGCCCCGGCGCTGGTGTTTTTCCATGACATGAAGCCGCTCGATGCGATGAAGGCGAGTTTCGCCGCGGGGGCCAAAAATTTCCTGCCGATGGCGATCTTCGGCGTGTTTCTGGTCGTCGCGCTGTTTTTTGCCATGTTGCCGGTTGGTATGGGGCTGTTGTTGCTGTTGCCGGTCTTTTCCGGCGCGGTCTACGCTTCCTACCGCGATATTTTCTCGGGTAGCTGAGCGTGCGTGCCCAAACTCTGCCGGCCGCAGCAGGTTGGCAATGGATCCTCGGTGGCTTTGTCATCTTCCGGCGCAACCCGCTGATGCTGGGGATGCTCGTCGTTTCCTACTGGTTTACCGTACTCTTCCTCAATGTCGTGCCGGTGATTGGTGTCGTTGTTGCATCGCTGGCCATTCCTGGCCTCTCGGTTGGCCTGATGCAGGCGGCGCGCAATCTGGAACGCGGACAGCCCATCGGGCTACAAACCCTTTATGGCAGCCTGAAGGAAAACGCCAGGACGCTGCTCGCGCTTGGTGCGCTCTATCTGGCCTGCACGCTGGGTATCCTTGGCCTCTCATCGCTGGTTGATGGTGGCGATTTTCTGAAGTTCATGCTGTCGAGCAGTCGCGCCGAAAGGGCGGCTGTCGAAGATGCCGATTTCATCTTGCCGGCCCTGTTCATCACCATCCTGATGACGCCGGTGCTGATGGCTTACTGGTTCGCTCCGGTGTTGGCGGCCTGGCATCGGTTGACGCTTGGTCGCTCACTGTTTTTCAGCTTTGTTGCGTGCTGGATGAACTGGCGACCTTTTGTGGCCTATGGCATCGGGCTGGTGGTGGTCGCCGGCATTCTGCCCGGCGTTCTGCTCGGCCTGTTGCTGCTGCTCTTTCCCGGTGCGGCGAGTTTCATCACTGGCATCGTGATCATCCCGATGGTGCTGGTCATTGCGCCAACCATTTTCGCCAGCTTCTACGCCTGCTATCGTGACATCTTCGGCATTTCCGAAATTGTCTGAACCGCTTGGCCTGTTTGGCGGCACTTTCGACCCGGTTCATTTTGGCCACCTGCGCCTGGCCGAGGAGTCCATTGCCCATCTCGGTCTCGGCGGTGTGCGCTGGATTCCGGCTGGCCAGCCGCCGCATCGTGGGGTCCCGCAGGTAACGGCGCAGCAGCGTCTGGAAATGGTGCGTCTGGCCATGGCCAACAATGCCCGATTTTCGCTGGACCCCAGCGAAGTAGAGGCCGAGGCGCCGAGTTACACCGTTCATACGCTGGAACGCCTGCGCCGGGAACTGGGCCCGCAGCAATCGCTGGTCCTGCTGGTCGGTGCCGATGCCTTTGCCGGGCTGGCGACCTGGCACCGCTGGCGGGACATTTTTGCGCTGGCCCATGTTGCTGTTTCACATCGCCCAGGTTTTCCGGTAGAAATTTCCAGCCTGCCGCACGAACTGGCCAGTGAATTCACCGATCGTCGGCGGGCCGATGTGAGCGGCCTGAAAGCCTCACCAGCAGGCGGAATTGTGACTTTTGCGATGACCCAGCTGGCCATTTCGGCGACGCAAATCCGCAAGTTGCTGGCCAACGAACTATCGGCCCGCTATTTGCTGCCGGATAGTGTTCTCGACTATATTCAAACCCATTCTCTTTATAGAAACTCCTGATGGACATCCGCAAGCTGCAAAAAATCGTCGTTTCCGCCCTCGAAGACATCAAAGGCAAGGATATCGAAGTCATCAACACCAGCAAGCTGACTTCGATGTTTGATCGAATCATCATCGCAACTGGTGATTCCAATCGCCAGGTCAAATCGCTGGCCAATAACGTCCAGGAAAAGGTCAAGGAAGCCGGCGCCGAGGTGATCTCGACCGAAGGTGAAGATGGCGGTGAATGGGTGCTGGTCGACCTGGGTGACATCGTTGTCCATGTCATGCAGGCCAACGTGCGCCAGTACTACAACCTCGAAGAACTCTGGTCAGCCACCCCTGCCCAGCGCCGCAAGGCCGTGGAGCAGGTTCGGGAAGGATGAAACTTGCCGTACTCGCCGTCGGCCATCGCCAGCCCGACTGGGTCAACGAAGGCTGTGCCGAGTACCTCAAGCGCATGCCGCGCGAACTGGCGGCCAGCGTGACCGAAATCAAGCCTGAAGCCCGTGGTTCCAAGACCCGGGAGCAATTGCTGGCGGCCGAGAAGTCGCGAATTCGCGATGCCATGGCCGCTGGCAGCCGTCTTGTCGTGCTCGACGAGAAGGGCGACGACCTGACTACGCTGAAACTGGCCAAGCGGCTGGAAACCTGGATGCAGGATGGTCGCGATGTGGCGCTGCTGATCGGTGGTGCTGACGGGCTGGACGAGGAATTCAAGCAGCAGGCTGATGACCGGCTGCGCTTGTCCAGTCTGACGCTGCCGCATGGCATGGCACGCCTGCTATTATGCGAACAGCTTTATCGTGCGGTTAGCGTTCTGAAAAATCATCCTTATCACCGGGAGGGATAATGCGTCTCTATCTTGCCTCGCGCAGTCCGCGCCGGCGCGAATTGCTGAACCAGATCGGTATCGATTTCGATACCGTCGTTTTTCGCGATGGCATGCGGGCGGATAGTGAAACCGACGAAACGCCGCTGCCCGGTGAGAAACCGGTCGCCTATGTCGAGCGGGTGGCCCGGGCCAAGGCAATCCATGGCCTGAAGATCGTCGAGGAGCGCAAGCTGCCGATGCGTCCGGTGCTGTCAGCCGACACGACGCTGGAATTCAATGGCGAGATTATCGGCAAACCGGTCGATCGGGCAGATGCCGCCGCCATCCTGCGCCGCCTTTCCGGACAAACGCACCGGGTGCTGACCGGCGTTGCGATCAATCATATGGGCCACACCGAATACGTGCTGTCGTCCAGCGAAGTCACTTTTCGCGAGATTGATGATGAAGAGATTCGCCACTACGTGATGAGTGGCGAGCCGATGGACAAGGCTGGCGCCTACGGTATCCAGGGGCGGGCCGGGCTGTTCGTCAAGCATCTGGCCGGCAGTTTTACTGGCGTCATGGGTCTGCCGGTCTGTGAAACGGGCGAATTGCTCAAGCGCCTCGGCTTCAGGCCGCTTTAGTCGCGACGGTGCCAACGTAGCCGGCGGGCAGGGTTAGCGGCTGAGCGCAGCATTCGGCCAAAGACACTTCCAGCGCCGAACTCCACTCTACCAAAGCCAAGCCCTGGCATTTCAGGCGGGCTTCCTGCGCGGTCCACGCTTGAGCGAAACTTGCCATCCGTTCCTGCGGTGCCTGATCGGCGAGTTGTCGGGCAATCGTTGGGCCGAGATAGTCGCTGGCCAGCGCCGGAATATGTGACTCCCAGTCCCGACTGTCCGGCGTTTTTAGCAGGTCGATACCGACCGGGCCGGAAAAGTTGATGGCCAGCAGCGATAGCCCGCTTTCATGGCTGACTGAAATACCGACCTGGCTGTCTGGCCGGGCGAGGCGGATTGCCTGGCCGGGGACGGAGATCAGTTCGACGTTGCCCAATATTTCGCGCAGCACGCGACGGACAAGTTGGCGGGCCGTGTCGCGAATTGGCGTGGGTGGCGTGGCCAGCCCAAAAATCAGCAGATTTTGCGCTTTATCGAACGATGCCGGCCAGCGCAGGACAGCCGGCGGCCTATCCATCATTTCAACGGCTGGCCGGAGCAGCGGGACACCCGCTCCAGCTTGATCCGGCCGGCAGGCTTTCGCCCTTCATGACCAGCGAAAGCGGACCGAGGCGAACGTTGTCACCAACCACGGCACCATACAAAACGGTAGTGCGTGGGCCGATGTAAACCCGCCGGCCGATGCTGACCAGGTCTATCTTCATGACACGATCTTCAAAGAGGTGGGTTTGCGGGCAGGCCAGGCCATTCAGTTCGCTGTAATCGCCGATTTCAACACAATCGAATTCCGTCACGTCGGTGGTGTCGAGATAGACGCCGCGACCGACGCGGCAACCCAGCAGATTGAGTGCCAGCGGGAGCCAGGGCGTGCCGCGCAGGTAGTTCATCAGATTGGGTACTGCCATGCCGACATACAGGCTGGTGATCGCTTCGGAAGTCCACACGAAGGGTGTCCACATCGGCACCGAGTGCTTTTTGTAGCGCCAGATGCACAGCCATTTGAGGGCGGCGACAAAGAGAATGGTGCTCAGGCCGAACAGCACCCCGGCCACCGTCAGCGCGGCAAAAACTTCGCGCCAGCGGCCGGCTTCGGCCAGTGGCATGACGTTCAGGACGACGGTGTAGCCGACGGCAATGACCAGCGCGTGCGGCGAGATGATGCGGAAGGCTTCAACCAGTGCCCGGCCCAGGCGGCGCAGTTTGGAGGGGTGGAAAGTGAGTGCTTCCGGATAGCCGGCCGTCTGTTCACGGGCCGGCAGGTTGATCGGTGGTGACCCGAGCCAGGTGTCGCCGGGCTGCATGCGTTCATTGGCCGGGGCGCGTGACTGGACGCCGATCAGCACATTTTCCGGCAGCACGGTGCCATCCGGGATGTAGGCGCCATTACCGACGAAGCTGCGTCTTGAGATGACGGTTGGCTTCAGGGTTAGCCAGCCGCCATCGACCTCCTCATCGCCCAGCATCACAGCATCGGCGATGAAGGTTTCGTCGCCCAGTGTCAGCAGGTCGGGGACCAGTCCCTGGGCAGTGGAAATTTCGGCGTCACGGCCGACCTTGGCACCGAGCAGGCGATACCAGAAGGGCGCATATACCGTGGCGTAGATGCCATGCAGGATGTTCAGGCTGGATTCCTGAATCTGGTTCACCAACCAGCGGCTGCAATAAACGCGGCTGTGGATCGGCCAACTGCCCGCCTGCAGCCTGGGCATCAGCGTCCAGCGCAAGATGGCCGAGCTGAGGACGGTGCCGACGATCAGCACGGCGGTTCCCGGAAACGCGAGGGCGAAGTACTTGAAAAGCTGAAGCGCGAGCGGAATATTCAGAATTTCCGGGCTTGGGTCGCCGTCCAGCCAGTCCACCAGCATGAAACTGGGAAAGACCGGCATGAAGAAGAGTGCGGCAGTGGCCAGCATGCCCAGCATGTAGAACGCGCCTTCGCGGGCCAGGCGTGTTTCGGAGACATCCGGGCGGGGCGGGAGCGATGCCGGGTCAAACTCGCCAATGTCGCGGGCCGGTGAGCCGAGCCAGATCCTTCCTGCCGGAAGCGCTTGCCCCTCACCCAGGGCAGATTGGCCTTCCAGATGCGCGTAGGCGCCAATTTTGGTGTTGCCTTCGATGACCGCATAGGAGCCGATACAGGCGTTGTCCTCGATGGAGATAGTGCCGAGATGAAGCTGGCCGCGTTCGACCCGGGCATTTTCCAGATTCGCGGCATTGCCGATGCTGACGCCGTCACCAACCTGCAGCAAATCGTGGGCGCGCAAGGTAATGTTGCCGATGATCGCCTCGTTGCCGATCCGCGCACCGAGTGCCCGCAGCCACCAGATATTGAGCGGCGAACTGCTCAGCATGTAGACCGGCGCGCCTTCGATCAGTCGGTTGGCGCACCACCAGCGAAAATAGGTCAGCCCCCACAGCGGGTAGCTACCGGCTTTCAGACGGCCGGCAATCAGCCATTTGCCGACAATGGCGAAGACGAAACTGAGCACGGTGGCGATCAGGAAAACGCCCACCGAGATGGCGACGGCGAGGGTGATCGAGTCGCCGGGGTCGCCGGTGAAAAAGTGATAAGTGAAGAAGGGGGCCAGCCATTGGCCCATGCGCAGGCCGACCAGTGGCGGCAGGACGCAGCCCTGGGCGATGGCGCAGAACCAGCGGCGATGGGCTGGCGGTGGCGTCCATTCCATGGCGCTGGCGTCGATGGCAACTTCGACGGTGGCGCTCAGCGCGTTGGCAATCAGGCCGACGCGACGATGGATATAGATGTCGCGCACCGAGAAACCGGCAAAGCGTGCCTCCTGGCGCAGCGTCGAGGCGAGACGGGCGGCGAACAGCGAATGACCGCCAAGATCGGCAAAGAAGTCGGCTTCACGCTTGATGGCCTGGCCCGGGAAGAGGCGGGCGAGGGCGGCGAAGAGAATTTCCTCGGCCGGGTTTTCCGGTGTGTCCGAGTCGCCGGGGGCGCCGGCAGGCAGTTCCAGCGGCCGGGCACGTAGGGCCTTGCGGTCGATCTTGCCCGAGGTCAGGCGCGGCATTTCGTCCAGCATTTCGACATGCGACGGCACCATGTAGGGCGGCAAGCTGGTGGCCAGCGTGGCACGCAGCGCGGCGCCAGTGGTTGCTTCGGCGTCGTCGACGATCAGGTAGGCAACCAGTCGCTCGATGCCTTCGTCCTGACGCAGGATGACAGCGGCGGTGCCGACCCCGGGCTGACGGGTCAAGGCGGCCTCGATCTCGCCCAGTTCAACGCGGAAGCCACGAATCTTGACCTGATCGTCGGTACGGCCCAGGCAGTGGATTTGTCCGGCTTCATCGATGCGGGCGAGGTCGCCGGTGCGGTACAGGCGGCCTTCATGTTCATTGGTGGCCCACGGATTGGCGAGGAATTTCTCTGCCGTCAGATCCGGCCGACCGAGGTAGCCGGCGGCCACGCCGGGGCCGGTGATGCAGAGTTCGCCGGTTTCGCCTTGCGGCAGCAGGCGCAGGCCGTTTTCGACGGCGGCGTCGATGACCAACAGGCCGTAGTTGGGTAGCGGCCGGCCGATGGTGACCGGCTGGCCGGGATGCAGTTCAGCCAAGCTGGCCGACACCGTCGCTTCGGTTGGGCCATAGGTGTTGAATACCTGGCGGCCCGGGCGGGCCCAGCGCTCGACGATGGCTTGCGGACAAGCTTCGCCGCCCAGGTTGATCAGGCGCAGGCCGGGCACATCGCAGTTGAACAGCGCGAGCAGCGTCGGCACGGCATGCAGGACGCTGATCCGGTTGTCGATCAGCGCGATGGGCAGGGCTTCTGGATCGGTCGCCACCTCCTTGGGGGCGATCCACAGCGTGGCGCCGACCAGGTAGCTGATCCAGATTTCCTCGAAGGACATGTCGAAAGCGACCGAGAACCCCTGATAAACACGGTCGTGCTCGCGGATGCCGAGAATGGCATTTTCACTGCGCAGGAAATGGCAGATGGCGCCCTGGTTGATCAGGATGCCCTTGGGCTTACCGGTTGAACCGGAGGTGTAGATGACATAGGCCGGGTCGCTTGGGCGGGCGTCATGGCGATGATTGAGCGGGCCGGGATGGGCCGCTTGCATATCGTCGGCCAGCCAGCAGCGGCGGCCGAGATCGGCGATGTCGACAGTCGTGATGAGGCCGGCACTTTCGGCATCATCGAGGCAGACTTTGATGCGGTCAATCGGCGTATCGGCGTCAAAAGGCAGCCAGGCAGCACCGGTCTTGGCAATGCCGAGTTGCATGATGAGCAGGTCGATGCCACGCGGCAGCCAGAGGCCGACGATTTGTCCGGGGCGCACGCCATCCGCGATCAGGCGCGAGGCAACACGGTCGGCCGCAGCATTCAACTCGCCGTAACTGAGCTCGTGCTCTGCGAAAATCAGTGCGATATTTTCCGGTGTTCGCGCTGCCGTGGCCTCGAAAAGGTCAGCCAGGATTTCCTGGCGAATCAGTGCAGGGGATTCCGGGCCGCACAGGCGGCTGGTCGGGCAGGACGGGGGGCTGGTTTCGAGCATGCCGAATTGTGCCAAATCCCGCGAAAAATGGGGTGTTTAGGCGCCCTTTCAGGCAAAGATTTGTGCGCTGGCGTGGCGAATGATGGCCTTTGCCGCCTGGATAATGCCGTCCGCTGCCGGAACGGCGGATGGCTTTGGGGGCAGAACGTCTTTAATGACATTGGCAAGGCTCCCGCGTTCCAGTGCTTCCGCGTTGATCTCAAGGCAACGGGCGTTGCTGGTCAGCCATTCGATCAGGCAATCCTGCTCCGGCCAGTCTTCGCGCCGCTGGTAGATGACCGGCGTGCCGTTGCAGGCGGCTTCGGTAAAGGTGCCGTAGCCGGGCTTGGTGATAATCGCATCGACGGAGCACAGCAGATCGGTGAAGCTGAGGCCAAAGGATTCGTTGGCAATGGCATCGGGATGCTGGCAGTTCCAATTGGCGGGAGTCAACCAGCGCACGCCAGGCAGCCGGGGCCAGTTTTCTACTGGCAGGCGGTGGGCGATGCCGCCCATGGCGATCAGAATGGCTTTGTCGCCATTCAGGCCAAGATCGTGTTGGGTACCAAGGGCAGCGATCGGGCCGACCGGCTGGAGATTGCCCAGCGCACCCATCGCCATGCCCGGCGTGACCCGTAGAAAGGCCTGTGCCGAGCGGTAGGCAGCGAGGATTTCTGAGTGAATGGGCCGGGCCCAGGTCTGGTCGCCGAAGAAGTGATCAAACAGGTCCGCCCAGTTCAGTGAGCACAGGCTGATGGCTGGAATGCCTGCCGCCGCCGCGCCGGCCAGTGGCAGGTAGCTGACGTTGGTGAGCACCAGGTCAGGCTTGAGGCCGGCCAGAAAGCGGGCTTCCTGGGTGATGCGGCTTGCCCAGTTGCCGTGCGCCAGGCGATAGGCGGAAGCGCTGGCCGCCAGATCAACGCGGGTGGCATCGATCATGGCATAGCCAAAATCGCTGGCTTCGGCGATCAGCGTATAGGGTGGCTTGATCCGCTGCTGCAGTTTGGCTGGAGGCAGCGCGCTTCTGATGGTCAGCCGGAAATTCGGAGCGATTTCCGCCAGGGCGTTGAGCACCGGCGCCGTGATGGCGAGGTGCCCGAAGCCGTGGCTGGAAATGTCGACGAATAGATGCATCGGCCGGATTTCTTGGGAAGGCTGATCTCAGCGGTTCTTGAATACGGGCTTGCGCTTCTCGACAAAGGCAGCCATGCCTTCCTTCTGGTCCTCGAGGGCGAAGGCCGAATGGAAGACGCGGCGCTCAAAGAGCAGGCCTTCGTTCAGCGAGGATTCATAGGCGCGATTGACCGATTCCTTGATCATCATGACCACCGGCAGCGAATAGCCGGCAATGGTCTGGGCGGCCTTCAGGGTTTCGTCGAGCAGTTGCTCGGCCGGGATGATGCGGGCGAGCAGGCCAGCCTTCTCGGCTTCGGCCGCATCCATCATGCGGGCGGTCAGGCACATGTCCATGGCCTTGGCCTTGCCGACGGCGCGGGGCAATCTCTGGGTGCCACCTGCCCCGGGCATGGTGCCGAGGCGGATCTCCGGCTGGCCGAACTTGGCGGTGTCGGCAGCGAAGATCATGTCGCACATCATGGCCATTTCACAGCCACCGCCGAGAGCGAAACCGGACACTGCGGCAATCACCGGCTTGCGGGTGGTCTTGATGCGTTCCCAGTTGCGGGTGATGAAGTCGGTCTTGTAGGCGTGCATGTAGTCGAAATCCTTCATGAAGCCGATA
>JAGTRV010000290.1 GCA_018262245.1 Pseudomonadota bacterium
GCTGACCATCCAGACACTGCTGTTGATGACAGCACTGACCTTCATCCCAGCCATCGTGCTAATGATGACAGGCTTTACTCGAATCGTGATCGTCCTTTCCTTGCTGCGCCATGCGCTCGGCACGCAGACCGCCCCGCCCAATCAGGTGGTCGTCGGACTTTCCCTGTTTCTGACCTTTTTTGTCATGAGCCCGGTACTGGAAAAGGTTTATACGGACGCCTACGTCCCGTTATCGGAAAACAAGATCAACATCATGCAAGCGGGGGAGCGAGCCGCAATCCCGATGCGCAGCTTCATGCTTAAACAGA
The DNA here is from genome assembly GCA_018262245.1 of Pseudomonadota bacterium. Lineage (GTDB taxonomy): Bacteria > Pseudomonadota > Gammaproteobacteria > Burkholderiales > Rhodocyclaceae > Azonexus. Next base: position 309 of record JAGTRV010000290.1, read on the forward strand.
CCCGCGAGTCTGATCTGGCTCTTTTTGCCGGGATTGCAAAAATCGACAAGATCGAAACACCTGAAGATACGCCGCTGCGCATTCTGGTCCCTGCCTTCGTGATCAGTGAATTGAAGACCGCTTTTCAGATTGGCTTCATCCTGTTCATTCCTTTTCTGGTCATCGACATGGTCGTGGCCAGCCTGCTGATGTCGATGGGCATGATGATGATGTCTCCCGTCATGGTCGCACTACCATTCAAATTGATGCTGTTTGTTCTGGTCGATGGCTGGCATCTGGTCATCGGCTCGCTGGTCCAGAGTTTCTCGCCGTGACGCCCGGAACCGTCATGGAAATTGGCCGGCAGGCCATCGAGGTCACGCTCCTGATCTCCGCCCCCATGCTGATCACGGCACTTGTCGTCGGTTTGATCGTCAGCATTTTTCAGGCGGCCACCCAACTGAACGAATCCACATTGCAGTTCGTGCCCAAACTAGTGGCCATGTTTGTGGTACTTCTACTCACAGGCCCCTGGATGATCCAGTACATGGTGGACTATATCCAGCGCTTGTTTGGCAGCATTCCGCAATTGATCGGCTAGCATGATCAGCATTGGGTCCGCCCAGATTGATGCGTGGATTGTGGCCTTTGTCTTTCCTCTGGCCCGCATCTTGGGATTTATTGCCGCCGCGCCGCTTTGGAGCACGGCAGGCATCCCGAGGCGAACCCGCCTGATACTTGCCATCTCGATCGCAGTAGCCATCACGCCGACCCTGCCACCAATGCCCGGCGTTCAACCCGGATCGCTACCCGGCCTGTGGATACTTGCGCAACAGATGTTGATCGGGGTCGGCATGGGATTCGCCGCCAAGATCGTGTTCACAGCTTTCGACATAGCGGGCGAATTTATCAGCTTCCAGATGGGCTTGGGGTTTGCCACCTTTTACGACCCGCTCAATTCCTCGCAAACGCCGGTCATCACCGAATTCATCAGCCTGATTGCCCTGCTCCTGTTTCTTTCCATGAACGGGCATCTGCTTTATCTGGCAACGCTGGCGCAGAGTTTTTCGGCCATCCCGGTTAGCGCCACACCGCTTGGCGCATCCTCCTGGCTGAATTTGGCAGAACTAGGGAGCAAGATCTTTTCGGCAGGGCTGTTGCTTTCGCTGCCAATCATTGTCGCTCTGATGATTACCAATGTGGCGCTGGCCGTTCTGACGCGAGCTGCGCCGCAGTTGAATCTATTTGCTCTCGGTTTCCCGCTAACCCTGATGGGGGGATTCGTTGCGCTGGCCATCAGCCTGAACTACCTCGCCTCCCCGCTGCAAGGTATTTTTGAATTCGGCATGAGCGCCATGCTGGGATTTGCCAGCACTCAAAACTAGGTCCTGAGTCCGCCGTTAATTCTGTAGGAAGGAGTCCGCCTGCTGACGCTGCACCAGTCGAATCGTTCCTTCTGCCACCCGCCGGGCCCCGATGGTCTGCGAGTCGATACCCTCGGTGTATTCAACGATCTGATAACCCGCAAAGCCCTGCTCATACTGTAACTGGGAGGCACGGCGCTTGAGAATCTGGATCGACTCTCCGGCGCCACCCGTGTGGTAACGCTTCATTTTCATCGCAAAGCGATAGGTATCGTCGTTGAGTTTGGACTCTTCGATTTCCCAATTCGGCGCTAGGGGATCATAAAAATAGTAGATCGCCGCACCGAGCGCCAGTGTTGAAAGCGATATCGATGTATGGGCAGTCAGTTGTATCACTTTATCCGGAATCAGCGGAGAGGAGGAACCGCCCTTCGAACCACACCCGGCCAGCAAACCGGCCAGGAATAGTCCGAGACACAGGGGATTATTCAATTTCATATGTGATCGAACAGCGATAGCTTGGAGGTTAATGCAAACGTAGACTGGGCAGCCTCAAGTTGTAGCTTCTGCTGAGAAACAGCAGTCAAGGCGCTGGCGTAATCGAGATCCTGAAGATTGGAAAGCTGTTCCTCATACTGCAACTTGCGGTCGCCAGCCGTATTGGTCATGCTTTCCAGAGACGATGCCCGTGCTCCGACCGTTGAAAGGCCCTTCGATACGGTAGCGATCGAGGCACTGATGTCACCCAGCGCCGTTGTGTATCTGCTGGATGAGGCACTAGCCCCCGGCGTCTTCAAAAATTCAACCATGTTCTGCACGGCGTCGAAAACACTGCGCCCCGTCGCATTCCCACTTGAATCCCGTATGCGCATGAAAACGTCACTGCCGGGGAGATTCGTTTGAACGGATTCACTGGCGCTGACCTGCAATGTCTGTGCTCCGTCATCGCCGTTGTAATTGACATAGGCGTTAGCGGGAGAAAGCGAATAGGCACTCGGGTTGGTGGTGCTTGCCGGGTTTGCACTCAAGGAAAATGGCTGAGTCGTGGACTGAAAGCCCGCAAAGACATAACGCCCCGTTCCATCCTGCGAGTTGGCCAGACCAATCAGATTATTCAGACGCTCGGACAACTCGGTAGCAACTGCCGCCCGATCGGTGTCTGAATAGCTGCCATTACCGGCGGCCACCGCTTTTTCGTAGATGTTCTGCAATTGGTCATTAACGCCCCCCAAGATACTGTCCAAGCTATTCAGCTTCGTAGTTGCCGACGCCTGATTCTTGAGATAAAGCGCGTTGACCGAGTTTGCCTGGCTGACGACCAGCGCCTGCGCCGAACCGACCGGGTCATCCTTCGGAGTGACGATTTTACGTCCGGTATCAATCTGGTTCTGCAGCGTATACAAACTGCTCTGCAGGCGCTGAATCCCGCTGACTCCACCGTTATAGAGTTGCTGCGTGCTAATTCGCATGCTCATGATTTATTCCTTCGCTCAGGCAATCGATATCAAGGTATCGAATAATTTGCCGGCAATTTCAAGGACCTTGGCGGCAGCTTGGTAGGCTTGCTGGTACTCGACCAACTTGGCTGCCTCTTCGTCCCGGTTAACTCCGGACAAGGACTCTTTTGCTGCGGTGGCCTGTGCCAGCATGGTCGTCTGCGCTTCGGAAGAAACCTCGGCGGAGGCTGTCTTGTTGCCAATGTCGTTGACAAAAGATGCGTAGTTATCCTGGTACGTCGCGTTACCGCCCTGCATCGTATTCTGAGTTTGCAGACTGCCAAGCCGGACAATATTGCTACCATCCTCGACACCACTTGTATTGGTCGCGATAGTGAACGTATCCCCGCCATTTGGAATGCCCGACAGGACCAGCGAAATTCCATTCGGCAAACCTGAAGCGA
>JAGTRV010000028.1 GCA_018262245.1 Pseudomonadota bacterium
CTACCACGCCTACCCGGCGCACGCTGCCTTCGGCGGCTACAAGGAATCCGGTATCGGCCGCGAGACCCACAAGGTCATGCTCGACCACTACCAGCAAACGAAGAACCTGCTTGTTTCGTACAGCGAAACCAAGCTGGGCTTCTTCTAAGCAACATCTTCGGCCCCGGCCGGCTGTCGCGCCCATCCCCGGGCGCGCTGGCGACTGGCCGGTGCCAAGGAGCATCTCCTCCACTGCCCCCTATTTTTTGCGGGCAACTCTTCGGGGGCGGGCAACCGCCCCCATTTTTTCAAACACCGTTCTTTAGGAGATTCACATGGTCGACCGCGTCATTGCCACCCCGGCAACGCTCGAGCTGATCGAGCTCCTGAAACAGCAATACGGACCGGAACTGATGTTCCACCAGTCCGGTGGCTGTTGCGACAACAGCGCCGCCAACTGCTACCTGCCCACCGACCTCACCATTGGCGCCTACGACGTCCATCTTGGCGACATCGGCGGGGTGCCCTTCTACATCAGCGCCTCACAGTACGAATACTGGAAGCACACGCAACTGATCATCGATGTCATCGATGGCCAGGGCGGCACTTTCTCGCTCGAAGGCTCGACAGGCAAGGCCTTCCATACCCGTTCGCGACTGTTCACCGATGCCGAATGGGCCGAACTGCAGGCGGCCGGCCTCGTTTAATCAAAGGAAAACCCATGAACCAGCAACTGACCAATTCCCTGCTGCTTGGCCTTGCCGCGGCTGTCATCCTCATCGCCACACCGCAGGCCCAGGCCGCCGACGGCGAAGCGATCGTCAAGAAAGCCCGCTGCGTCGCTTGCCACGCCGTCGATACCAAACGTGTCGGCCCGGCCTACAAGGACGTCGCCGCCAAGTACAAGGGCGACACCAAGGCACCGGCCATGCTCTTCGACAAGGTTCGCCACGGCGGATCCGGCAACTGGGGCCAGGTGGCAATGATTCCCCACCCGGCTGACAAGATCAGCGATGACGACCTGAAAGCGGCGATTCACTGGGTTCTGGCGCTGGAGTAAAAGGACCACCGCGCCACGGTTTCGGCGCAAATGAAGGGAGAACAGCAAACTCCCCAACAAGAATGGCCGCAGGCCATCGATGCGGAACCGAGGGGCTGCCGACAGGAGCAGTCGGCGCCCCGTCGGAACCGCCGAGGAAAGAGTGGCTTAAGACTGCTTCTGGGCTGAGGAACGGGCCGACGCAGTACTCGAATCCTTCAACAGGCGAACCGTAAACCAGAAAGTGCTACCAACCCCCGGCTTGCTCACTGCCCCCACCTTGCCCCCCATCAGTTCGGCCAGCTGTTTGCAGATGGCCAGCCCAAGGCCAAGGCCACCGTAGGCGCGCGAGAAGGAACCGTCAACCTGCTCGAAGGAGTTGAAGACCCTGTCCAGCTTTTCGGGGGAAATGCCGATTCCGTTATCGGAAACGGCAAACCGGCACAGTACGGCATCGCCAGGAACCTCCACGACCTCGCAAGCCACCTTGACCGAGCCACCACGCTCGGTAAATTTGATGGCGTTGGCCGCGAACTCGCTGACGATCTGGCCAATACGTGCCGAATCACCAAAGAACTCGACACCATCCCAGCCCGAGAGATCAGCCACCGCCAAGGCGATCTCCTTCTCATCCGCAAGGGGATGAAGATGCGATGAAACCCACTTGAGAATCGAGCTCAGGGCAAAAGCGTTGCATTCGAGAGTCAGGCGTCCGGCTTCCAGCTTGCTGTGCTGGAGAATGCCGTTGATCACGTGGAGCAGACGGTTTTGGGCGTCGCCCATCTTGAGCAACTGATTTTGGGCGGCAACATCTGTTGCATTGCGCTTCATCAATTCGGTAATACCCATGATCCCGCTGAGCGGCGTCAGCAATTCATGACTCATCGTCGCCAGGAAAGTATTCTTGGCCCGATTTGCGGTTTCCGCAGCCTCCTTGGCGATGGACAAGGCCCGCGTCCGCTGGGCGACCAGTTCTTCGAGATGCAGGTGATGCCGCTCAAGTTCAGCCTCCATGCATTTCCGCTCGGCAATCTCCTCGGCAAGATTGACATTCTTCTTGAACATGCGGATCCGTAGCTGCGAGGCGTAGTAGCCAAGCAGGATGCAGCGCAGGAGAACCAGCGCGAAGCTGCTCAGGATAACGACCGACTCGAAAGCCGATGGATGCGCGACGCCAACCCGCTCCCCGCGGAAGATCACCAGTACGGCACCGGTGGCCACGATGGCCATTGCCCACATGATGACAGCGCTACGCAGCGAAATGCGCAGGGCCCCAAAACCGAAGATGATGAAAATAATCGACAGGAAATAGGTCGCAATCGACGGCGCCCAGACCACGAAAAACAGCTGAACGGCAATGGCATAGATCATCTGCCATTCGGTCATTTGCGAGCTTCGGACCCGATCGCTGACACCAACCCAGTGCAAGAAGGACAAGATCAGTACATGACCCAGCCCCGCCAGGCCATAGAGTACCGGCACTTGTACCGGAACGGTGCCCGCTGCAAAAAACAGAGACAGCAGCAGGCAATCGATCAGGTAGCTGATGCTGATGGCCGAGAGCATTCGGACGCGGTAGCGATGCCGCTGCTCGCGCACCGCTTCATTCCGGTCGGTGATTCCCGGCGCAACCGACAAAATATCATCCAGGGTCGAAGTCATCTCATCGCGCCGCAATGGCGCCGCAAAGCCATAGGTAGATACTCGTTCACAGCGCCCTCAAACATTGAATGCCCCTCCCTGCCTTCTGTCATTGCCAAGCACCTGGGGTGACAGGAGCGGCAAAACCATATGACATAAGTAATACCACGGATAAACCCGGATTGAAATCCATCGCATCAAAATGATACGAAGTCGATCCATGGCAAACCTCCAATCATCTCATAGCCAGGTATTCAAAAAAACGTCTCCTCGCCATATCTCGCAAGCAAGCCACTAATAAAAATGCCACCCGAAGGTGGCATTTGTTTTCATTTTTGACGATTTATTTCTATTGGCCGTAGCAACATCTATTACTTTAGGAAGAGTTGCACTGTTCCTCCATGGAGCAGTTGTTCATTTTTGGAACAGCCCACCGGGCAACATGCGCGCAATGGCGCCGTCGCGTTTGAACACATGCTTCAATGCCCCGGCCACATGCAGAACAATCAGACCGGCACCGCCCCAGACAAAGGTGACGTGCAGCAGCTTGAATGCGGCATTCAGGCCCTCATCCGGCCAGCCTGCCTTGGGGATTTCAACGCCGAAAAACTTGATGACATAGGGCGTGAACGACGAAGCGAGGTAGCCGGCCAGCGGCGCCATGACCAGGAAGACATAGAGCAGGTGATGGGTGCCGGTCGCGACCTTGCCTTCCCAGCCGCTGACCACCGGCGCGGGCGCCGGATTTCTGGCCCGCCAGAGCAGGCGAACCGCCACCAGCACCAGCATCAGCAGCCCAAGCGACTTGTGCAGACCGTAGGCGGCACTGCGTTCGGCGCCCTTGGGCAGATCAGTCATGGTCCAGCCCAGCCAGAGCAGCCACAGCACAATAACAGCCTGCCCCCAATGCAACAGGATGGCCGGCAGGGTATAGCGTTGGGTATTCATCGTATGCTCACTCCCCACGGTAATTCGCCGACCGCAATATCGGCCAGTTTCCTGTAAGCGGCAGTATCGATGACCGACACGGTGCCAGAGCGGCCGTTAGCCACGTAGAGCTTGCTGCCATCCGGTGTGATCGCCATGTTCCAAGGGCGTTTGCCGACTTCGATGGTCGCGATGATCGTATTGCTGACCACATCAATCGCCATCACCGAACCGTCGCGGCCATTCGAGACAAACACCCGCTGACCATCCGGGTGCACCGCGATCCCGTTGGGGTACTGGCCGGCGGCGATTTCGGCGATCACGCTGCGCTGCGCCACATCGATGGCGTAGACCTTGCCGGCCATTTCACTGGCGACATAGGCCCGGCTGCCGTCAGGCAAAAAGCCGATGCCACGCGGCCGCTTACCAACCGGGATGCTGGCCACCTGCTGGCGGGCCTCGACATCGACAACATCGACCTGCTCGGCTTCCTCGGCGCTGACGTAGAGCCAACGGCCATCGGGGCTGAACACGGCATGCTCGGGATTCTTGCCCTGCACCTTGATCCGGGCCAGTTCCTTGCCCTGTGGCGCCGCCAGCAAAACGACCGCGTTATCGTCCTCGACCGCCACGGCAAGCAGCTTGCCATCGGCTGACAGGCTGATGCCCTCGGGCGAGTCGCCGAGCCGCACACTCTTTTCCAGCTTGCCGGCCGTGGTATCGACGATCAGCAGGCTGCCGGTCTTGCCATCGGTCAGGTAAAGGTGCCCCGGCCCGGCGGCAATACCGCGCGGACGCTGGCCAACGGCAAGATCGGACAGTCGCTGGTCGCTGCCGGTGTCGATGACACTGACCGTCGCCGATTTTTCATTGGGCACGTAGGCCAGAGGTCCGGCCCAGGCCAGCCCGCCGAAGGCTGCCAGAACGGCAGCAGAAACAACGCTGATCAGTCGCATGGTCGCCTTTCAGGCTGGCTGGTGGGAAATGCCGTGGCGCTTGAAGATGTCGGCGATGGTTCCATCCTTCTTCAAGTCAGCCAAAGCCGAACCGATGGCTTCGGCCAAGGCCTGCTCCTCGACCTTGACGGCCATGCCGAGCGGCCAGTTATCCACTTTCAGCTCGGCAAAGCGCGGGCTGTCGATGACAGCCTTGTCCTGCCCCTTGAGCGCGGCCTCCAGCTCGGCGCGCGGCGCCAGAACGGCGGCCACCTTGCCTTCGGCCATGCCCTTGGCGGCCTCGGCGACACTCTTGAAATGGACGACGTTCTCACGTAGACGACCATTCAAGACGCCAAGCAGGAATGAATCAGCCAGCGAAGTCGTTTCGACACCGATTTTTTCCCGGGTGAAGATTTCCAGCGCCACCGCCGCCGAACCAGCCAAGGCTTGGGGCACGCGCTGCGGATTACGCGCCAGGGCCAGCGTTTCACGGTGGTAGATGCCGAAGATGCGGACCTTGTCGTTGGCACGAGCCAGATGCTCGTCGACCGGCACATGCATCATCACATCGGAGGGCTGGGTGCCGAGGTAATGGCCTTTCCAGACCATATTGCGCAGGTCGTCGTTCATGTCCTCATCGGCGTTGTAGCCAACGATTTCGGCCGTCAGGCCAAGCTTGCCAGCAATGGCCCGGGCGATGTCGGCATCGATGCCTTTGCCGCCTGCCATGGCATAGGGCGGAAAGTCGTTGTAGACGGCGACACGCAAGCGGCCGCGCTGGCGAATGGTTTCAAGACCGTCAGCCATGGCCGGCAGTGCAGAGAAAACGGGCAAGGCGGCGAGCGCCTTCAGCCACAGGCGGCGATCATTCTTCATGGACAGTTTCCAGCCAGCTACGGATTGTCCACATCGCTTCCTGACTAAAGACACCTTCGAACGGGGGCATATAGACGCGGCCATCACGCACGGCACCATGGCGAATACGCTGCAGGAAAATTTCATCGCCCTCGTCACCCAGGGGCAGATAACGGAGATCCGGCGCGATACCGCCAGAAATTGCGCCAAGACCATGGCAGCGCGCGCAATTTTGGTTGAATGCCGAACTGCCGATGGCAATTGCGGTCTTATCTTTGCGGTATGGGTTGCTCTTGAGCCATTCGCTGCCGACGGATTTCAAGCCAGTCGTATCCACAGCTTGCGGCGTAACGTCGCCGTGAGCAAAGACTTGCGGTGCCACAGCACAGATGGAAAGAGCGGCGACTACCGCGCCGAGGTTTCGGAAGGGATGTTTCACAATGTCTCCTTGTTTGATTGCGGGTTGCTACTTTTGTGAGTAGCTGTCTGCAATCCCTGTGCCAGGTGATGTCAGCCGGCGGATCAGGCATGGGCAACAGGGGCTCTCCGGAGATACGAAAAAAACAGGATGACTAATTAAACACTGGCACGCCACTTGCTAAACTCTGCAGCGCACTGCTCGCTTCATTGCTTATAAAAAGGGCAGGTGTTACGTTATGAAGCAACAAAACAACAACGATAAATTCTGGGTGTACCGGAGGCGAGATGGGACAAATTCAAATGCTGGCCGAAGTCCATGACCAGCGCCTGCAACAGGCAAGGCAACTATTCTTTGATCAGGGCGGCTTGCCCGAGGGTCTGATCGACCCGCTGATTCTCCGTTCGTGGGAGCGCTGTCGGCGCTTTGGTCTGGGCGAACTCAGCCTGACACCGGCCACCGAAGCAATGGATCGCGTCGCCCTGAAAACCGAACAGGATCGCAACCGTTATCTGCTGATGCAGGGCCGGCCGATCATGGAACATGTCTTCGAGCAGATTCGCGACTCGGGTAGCATGGTCATCCTGGCCGACGCCAACGGCCTGCTGCTGGAAACCGTCGGCGACCCGGAATTCGTCAACCGGGCTGATCGTGTCGCACTGTCCGCCGGCGCCTCGTGGGATGAAAACCTGCGCGGCACCAATGCCATCGGCACCGCGCTTTCCGAAGAAGCCCCGGTCGCCGTCCTTGGCGGCGAACACTTCATCGAACACAACGGCTTCCTGACCTGCTGCGCCAGCCCCATCTTCGGTCCGGATGGCCGCCTGATCGGCGTCCTCGACATATCCGGCGACTATCGCAGCCATCAGCGCCACACGCTGGGCCTGGTCCGCCTGTCCTCGGCCATTGTCGAAAAGCGCCTGTTCGAATCGATTCACGCCCGCGACATCCTGGTCTGCTTCCATAGCCGCCCCGACTATCTGGGCAGCCCGAAGGAAGGCATCGCCGCCGTTTCGCCGGATGGCCAGGTACTGGCGATCAATCGCAACGGCACCGAAATTCTCGGCATCCGCCAGGTCGACGCCGTGCGCCGCGATTTCTCCATGGTCTTCGAGAGCAACCTGTCCGCCCTCGTCGACCGTCTGCGCCACAACTCTCAGGGCACCTGCGAAATCAATGTCAGCGGCAAGGTCATCAACGTCCAGCTGCGCGGTCAGTTGCCGCCGCTGGCCGTGGCCGGGCGTGTTTTCGACGAGCCCCTGCCGCAACGTGCCCCGCGCCGCGCTGAAACCGCGGCCGCACCAACACTGACACTGGACACCCTGAACACCGGCGACCCCCGCCTGCAGGCGGCCATCGACCGCGCCCGCCGCATGCTGGGTCGCGACATCCCTATCCTGATCCAGGGCGAATCCGGCGCCGGCAAGGAAATGTTCGCCAAGGGCTACCACAACAGCGGCCCACGTCGTGACCAGGCCTTCGTCGCGCTCAACTGCGCCTCCATTCCGGAAACCCTGATCGAATCGGAACTCTTCGGCTATCAGGGCGGCGCCTTTACCGGCGCCCGCAAGGAAGGCGCCCCGGGCAAGATTCAGCAGGCCCATGGCGGCACGCTGTTCCTCGATGAAATCGGCGACATGCCGCTCAACCTGCAGGCCCGCCTGCTGCGCGTGTTGCAGGAACGCTGCGTGACACCTTTGGGCAGCACACGTTCGATCCAGGTCGATATCTCGCTGGTCTGTGCCACGCACCGCAAACTACGCGAAGAAGTCGCCCGCGGCACCTTCCGCGAAGATCTCTATTACCGCCTGAACGGCATGAGCGTTACCCTGCCCGCCCTGCGCGAACGAACCGACATCCGTTCCATGGTCGCCAAGCTGGCTGCTGTCGAAATCGCCGCACGTGGTGGTCCGGTCAAGTTTTCCGAAGGCGCGCTGCAAGCTATCGAAGGGTACAGCTGGCCGGGCAACATCCGCCAGCTGTTCAACGTCATCCGCGTCGCCATTGCGCTACTCGACGATGATGAAACCCTGATCACCGAAAGCCATCTGCCGGAAGAACTGTTCGAATCCTCCCCGCTCGCCGCGACCGCCAGCGTTCCAGCCTACGACCCGTGGGCCGCCGCACCGCTCGAAGGCGCCAACAGCATGGATGCGATCAGCCGCCAAGCTGCGATGCGAGCACTGGAAGCAGCCGGCGGCAACATTTCGTCGGCCGCCCGCCAACTCGGCATCAGCCGCAACACGCTGTACCGCAAGCTGGGACGGATGTAGAAGCCACCGATGCGCCTGCCAAGGTGGGCGCATCGCGATCTATCGGTCAGAGGAAAACCAGCGGGCTACGGGTCAGCGCCACGCTGACGATATAAACGTAGGCCAGCAGGGCCAGGCCGAAGTAACGTCGGCGAATTGCCAGGGTCCGGCCGCGCTTCAGGGCCATCATGCCGAGCAGGATGTAGGCGAGCAGGCCAAAGAACTTGGCGGTCAGCCAGCCATTGACGAAGGGATACTGGCCGCTCAGCCAGGCCATGGTCAGCGCGCTGCCCAGCAACAGGGAATCGACGATGTGCGGCACGATTCGCGTCAGGCGGTGCTGGCGCATCGGCGATTCGGTCAGCATCCACCAGCCGCGCAGGCAGAAACCCAGGCCGCTGAGTACGACGCAGGTCACGTGCAGATGTTTGAGGGCGAGATAGCTCACTTGGCGGCGAGTTTCCGGGAGATATCGATTTCGGCCTGACGATAACGGCGGATAGCGCTCGCCAGGTTCCACCACAGCCAGCCGTTGGCCACGGCAAAGACCACTCCGGCCGGCCGGGCCAGCCAGCCGGCGAACGGAACGGTGGCCAGCAGCAACAGCAATGCCGCTGCGTAGGCCAGCATCTGCCGGCGTGTATTGACATCGGGCAGCAACTTGTTCATGGCGGGCGCCGGCACCTTGGCCTTGCCGCACTCCTGCAGATGTAGCCAGGCCAGGAAGGGAACAATCTTGTACAGCATGCCGGCGATGAAAGGTAAAAAGCCGCCGGCAACGAGCAGCACGCCGAAGACCAGCGTCCAGCCTTCGACCCCGACCGCATCCGGCCACAAGGCAGCGCTGGCCAGCATCAGCAGGGCAACAATGCTCGCTGACAGGCCTAGCTGCCAGTAGCGATAGGTGGCATCGGCCCGCGCCCGGCGTCGCTTGGCCTGCAAGCGCAGGGTCAACCCGGCAAAGGCCATGCCGGCCACCGCGGCAGCAAACTGGCTGAGGCGAACCAGCCAGGGCCATTCAGCCAATACGGCCGCGCTCCATAGCAACAGCATGCCCAGCATGGCGACCGGAAACCACCAGCTTGCCCGCATCGGATAACCCGGCGTCAGCTGGAACATCGGAACAACGACATAGGCCATCGCGGCGAGCAAAACCCCGGCCCAGCCACCCAGGCCCCAACCGGCATGCAGATCAGCCAGCGCCGCCAAAGGTAGCGCCCAACCGTAGGCCAGTGCCAGCGCCATCAGCACGCCAAGGCCGACCACACCAGCCAGGCCAAGTAGCGCCAGCTTGAGGCCACGAATGGTCGGGCTGGTCGATGGCACACCGCTCAACGCCAGAACGGTCGCGGCCAGAAACAGCAAAACGGTCAGCGCCAGAACCAGCGCCGCACTGCTCAACAGCCCGGGAATGCCGGAATAAAATCCGGAGGCCAGCAACAGGGCACCGGCTGAAAGCCCGACATGAACGATCCGGGCGACCGCCAGCGGCCGCTTCAGATTGGCGCCCGTAAACACCGGCATAATCTGGATCAGCGCCCCCAGCATGACCTGCAGCATGAAACAGACGGTAAGCAGGTGGGTGGCCGCCAGGGCGCCAGGCGTCCACCGCGAGGCAAACAGATCGGGGCCTTCAAAGGCAATCAGCAAGCCAGCCAGCACGGCAAACAATGGGGCCGTCAGGAAAAAACGCAACGGCGCCGCAAAAGGCGGTGCGTTTTCGAAAGCCATCACCGCTTGCATGACTAGGGTGGCTTTATCGAGAAATCAGGATTTCAAAGGTACCGTCGGCGACCTGCTCAACCTCGTAGTCATGCCCGTTCTGGCGCAGCACCTTGTAGAGCGGATGCGGCTCGCGGAAAAGCAGGAGCAGCATCTTTTCACCCTCCTTCAAGGTATCGAGCATTTCCATGGTGGCGACGAAAGGTTCGGGTGGCTCCATATAGCGAGCGTCGACGACATGTGGCGTTTTCGGATGAGTCATTCTTCGTGAAGTTCCGTTTCCAGCCGTTCGAGAATGGCCGGCAGTTCGGCTGACAGGTGCTGGTCGCACATCGGGTAGAGCATGTTCTCTTCCTTCATGTTGTGCTGCTGCACCATGATCAGCAGGGTATCGGCAAGCCCGAGATAATCCTCGGTTTTGCCGGCTTTGAGTGCATCGGCGGCCTCTTCCATCAAGGCCCGCATTTGCCCGTGCTCCATGCGCATGACCTGGGTTGGCCCCATGGTCATGCCGGTCTTGGCCTCGAAAGTCGGGAACAGCGTTGTCTCTTCGGTATTGAAGTGGGCCAGCACGGCCGAGTGGAAGTGGCCGAAGGTCGCCTGAGCGAGATCTAGATTGCCCTTGCCGACAGCCTGCTCGGCCTCGGCGAACAGGTCATCGCAATGGCGATGGTCATCGGTCATGTAACTGCGGATGGTGGTCATGGTTTGCTCTGTTGCGAATGGTGCCCCATTCTCGGGGCATGCCCATGACACTCACCTTGACCGCCGTCAAATCCGGAAACAATCAGGCGCTGACGATACCCACCTGCAATTCGTCGAACCAGTTGATGAAGCGCTGCACGTCGGCCCCCTGATAGATCGCCCCGTGCTGCGGGCAGAGCATGTCGATATCCATCTGCGCCACGCGTTCGCACCAGCGACGCTTGGCTTCGTTGGAGCCCATCCAGCGCTTGTGGAAACCTTCGGCGTAGCGAATGTGGGTGTCGAAATTCTCGACGAACAGGCCATCCTCGCCCGGTGGCAGCAAAGCCGCGCCAACGTCGCCGGAGAACAGCACCTTGGCCACCTTGTCGTACAGGTTGAAATTACCGGAGGAATGCAGGTAATGCGCCGGCACGGCCCGCAGAATCAGACCAGCCAGTGAAATATCGGTGCCTTCATCGGGAATCGTGATGAAGGTGTCGGCCGTCCCACCAAAATGAGGGATAAAACTTGCCCACAGCCAGCTCACATAGCAACGCATCTTGGGGTTGAATTCAAGCCACAAGGCCAGCGACGAGCAAATATCCGGATCCTGGTGCGAAGCAAAGATGGCTGCCAGCGCCGATGGGTCGAACTCCGACGAAAGTGCCGAGAAAACTGCGGGAAAAACTTCGGCACCGCCCGGATCGAGCAGTATCCCCTGCTCGCCATGGGTGACCAGATACTCGTTGGTATCGATCAGGTAATTCGGCTTCTCCGGATCGCGCACGATGGCGACCCATTTGTGATTACCGTCCTGAAAGATTGTTTTTGTCGTTTTCACGTATCAGATCCCCTACTCTCAATTCCCGGTAAAAAAGGCGGAACGGCGGAGCGACTCGAGCGAGGTGCGAATTTCTTCGACGATGCTGTCGAATTCCCCGGAAACCTGGGCCAGCGGCAAGGCAAAAGACTGCCCGTACGCCGCTTCAATCTTGGCCGATTTGGCCAGTACACCGCCCAGCTCGACCATCTGGAAAGCATCTTCAAGCGCCCGCTTGAGTTGCTTGCGCAAACTGACTAGGCGCTGCGTATGGCGATCATTTTCCATTTCCCGCTCGGCCAGCACAGCTGCCATTCGGGGCACGGACGAAAGCGCCACGGCCTGACGCAACAGACGGGTATGGCGGATATCCTGCAAAACCAGCGAAACCTCGGTGACGCAACCGTGAATCAACCCGGTCAGCGAAGCCATGCAATCGCGCAAATCCTGCGAGAAGACGCGCAGTTCATTCGACAGCACGCCAAACCCCCGCGCCGCCGTACCGGCCCGCTTGGCTAGGAAAATCGCGTTCAGGGCCATGATGTTGATCTTGAAGGCGACGGCGACGACCGACTTGATTTCCTCGTTGATGCGAACGATGCGCAACAGGTCCACACCGGCTTGCGATGCTTTCGTGTTGGTTGTCGCCAGGGCAGTCGTCATATTTGTCTCACCGATGGTCTTCTTGTCAGCCGGCAATGTACCAATTCGTACCAAAAACGACTAGCCCGTGACAGTTCTGTCATTTATTTATTTTTCCAGCACATAGGTTCCCGGTGCATCCGCCAGCGCGGGGAATTTGCGGTTGGCGGCCGGATGGGCATCGACCAGATCACCGGTGCGCTCGCCCAGCCAGCGGGTCCAATCTTCCCACCAGGTGCCCGGCTTTTTCTCGGCGCGGTCGAACCAGTGTTCCCAGTGCTCGTTGCGCTCGGGCTCGCCGATCCAGTAAGCCCGTTTGGGCGGATTGACCGGCGGATTGACGATGCCCAGGATGTGCCCCGAGGTCGACAGCACGAAGCGTACCGGCGCCTTGACGTTGATCTGCTTGCGGATGCGATAGCACTGCTTCCACGGCGCGATGTGGTCGTCTTCAGCCGTCACCGCGTAGAGCGGCTGCTCGATGAGGTCAAGGTCGATCGCCTCGCCAGCGATGTTCAGCTTGTCACGCTTGATCAGGTTGTTCTCGAGGTAGAGCTCACGCAGGTAATACGAATGCATGGCCTGCGGCATGCGGGTGGTGTCCATGTTCCAGAACAGCACGTCGAACGGCGCTAGTGGCTCGCCGAGCAGGTAACTCTGCGTCCAGTAATGCCAGATCAGCGGATTCGAGCGCAGCATGCGGAAAGACGACGCCATTTCGCTGCCATCGAGATAACCCTTCTTGGCCATCGACTCTTCGAGCGCGCCAATGCAGGCCTCGTCGATGAACACGTCGATGTCACCCGGATGCGCGAAGTCGGTCAGGGTCGTAAACAAGGTCCAGTGCGCCACCGGCACCTTGTCCTGGCCGAAACGCTTGTTGGCCCAGGCCATGTAGGTACTGACCAGCGTACCGCCGATACAGTAGCCGACCAGATGCACCTTGGGCACCTTGCAGAACTCGCTGGCAACGCTCACCACCTCATTGACACCTTCGAGCAGGTAGTCGTCGAAGCGTACGTCGGAAAGCTCCTCGCCTGGATTCTTCCAGCTGGTGATGAAGACCGAGAAGCCCTGGTCGGTCAGATACTTGACCATGCTCTTCTTGGCCGTCAGGTCGAGAATGTAGAACTTGTTGATCCACGGCGTAATGATCACGATCGGCATCGCCCGCACCTTGGCAGTCGTCGGCGCGTAGTGAATCAGCTCGACCAGGCGATTGCGGAAAATGACCTTGCCCGGTGTCGTCGCCAGATCCTCGCCGACCTTGAAGGCATCCGGCTCGACCATCAGGATATTCTTGGCCTTGACGTCGCGCTGGAAGTTTTCCCAGCCCTGCTTCAGACTTTCGCCGTTGGTTTCGACGAAGCGTCGCATGGCCACCGGGTTGAGCAGGAAGAAATTGGTCGGTGCCACCATGTTCAGCCAATTACGCAACCAGAAGGCGGAGCGGCGACGCTCTTTGTCCGACAGGCCCGGCGTCTCGAAGAACATGTCCTCAAGTCGGTGCGTGAAGGCGATATACCATTCCTTGACGATGTCCCAGGTCGCCGACTCGGTCCAAATCGGATCGGCGAAACGTGCGTCGTCGGCATTGGGCCGGATGACGTCGGCCGAAGGAAGACCCATCGCCCGATGCATCACATGCGTCTGGAGCTCGATCAGATCGCCGGACAAGGCGCTCATGGCCCGTGCCAGCTCTTGAGGATGCATCAGCCAGGCCATCTGCGCCGCCAGCATCGAGGTCGTCACCCCATAGGGATCAACTGCGTTGCCAAGCGCCTTGCCGAGCGACTCCACCGGGCTCAGGCTATGGATATTTACACCGTTGTGCTTCTCTGTCGAATTACTGGACATCGTGTTCACCTTGGGTACATGAGACTTCATTGATCTTACAGCGTGACGAATTCACCGGGGGATGGCAGATGCACATCAGACCAGCCGAGTTGCTCGCCGATCGCCTGGGCAAAGTTGGCAGATGCACCCGCCTCGCCATGGACGACGAAGGTTCTTCCCGGCTGCTTGTGGAAGCCACCCAGCCATTTGAGCAAGGCAGCCTGATCGGCATGGGCAGACAAACCACCGACCGTGTAAATGCGCGCCCTGACCGGCACCGGCTGGCCGAAGATATGGACCAGCCGTGCCCCATCGACCAGGCGCCGCCCAAGCGTTCCAGCTGCCTGGAAACCGGCGATCAGCACGCTGCACTCGCTGCGTGGAAGATTTTCACGCAGGTGATACTTGATCCGCCCGGCCTCGCACATGCCGCTGGCTGACAGAATGACCGCACCACTGCGAATCTCATTCAGGGACTTGGAGCGCTCGACATCGGCCACGGCTTCAATGTACATCTTGTCTGGATGCGATTGCTGCCAGACAATCAACTCGCGGGTTTCGGGATCGAGCAGATTTGGGTGAGAGAGGGTAATCCGCGTCGCCGAATTGGCCATCGGCGAATCGACATACACCTTCAGCGGAGATAGCCGCTTGCGCCTGACCAGACCGGTCAGCATGTAAAGAATTTCCTGCGTTCGCCCGACGGCAAAGGAGGGAATGATCAGATTGCCCTTGGCCGCCTTGGTCCGCTCGAAGGCAGCGACGATTTCATCCTCGGTCTCCGCCAGCGAACGGTGCAAACGGTCGCCGTAAGTGGATTCGATCAGTACCACATCGGCTTCGGCCGGCGGCGCCTCCGGGTCGTACAACACTGGCCGGTCAGACATGCCGAGATCACCGGAAAAGACCAGCCGACGCGGTTTTCCTTCGTTGCTGACCATCACCTCCAGCCAGGCCGAGCCAAGAATATGCCCGGCATCGTGAAAACGCACACTGACCGACTCGGCCGGCTGCAGGCTTTCTCCATAGCTGACCGGCTGCAGCAGCTTCAACGACGCCAGTGCCTGTTCCACGGTATACAAGGGCGGCGCAATGCCGCGCTCACCCTTGCCGCGTCGATGGCGATTGCGCAACTGCCATTCCGATTCCTTTTCCTGGATATGCGCGCTGTCCGGCAGCAACACTTCAAGCAGGTCGATGGTCGCCGGCGTGGCGTAAATTGGTCCGCGATAACCGAGCATCGAAAGCCGCGGCAGCAGACCGGAATGATCGATGTGGGCATGGGTCAGCAAGACAAAATCAATCTCGCGCACATCGAAGCCAAAATTGAGCGCACGCTGGTTCTTTTGGCGGGCTTCGGGGCCGCCCTGGAACATGCCGCAATCGACCAGAAAACGGATGTCACCCGTTTCAACGAGCGTGCAGGAACCGGTCACTTCGCCGGCCGCACCAAGAAATCCGAGACGCATGTTTAAATTCCTCCCGACTTGGCGTAGCATGAACCTCAATACGGCGAAACGCAACGCCAGCAGACCATCTCAGGAGGTTAAGCATGTTCAAGCATATCTTCGTCCCGACCGACGGATCCGAGCTTTCCCGTGCCACGGCGCAACGCGCCGTCTCGTTTGCCAAGGAAACCGGCGCCCGGATCACGGTATTTTTCGCCAAACCGGAATACCCGATCGCCTATTTCGGCGAAGGCGCCCTGATCGACCCGACGACGCCGGAAAAATTTGCCGAACTGGCCGACCAGCAGGCCAGCGAATATCTGGGTGAAGTGCAAAAAATGTGTGCCGAAGCGGGCGTCGAATGCGGCACCACCACCGCCACCAGCGATGTACCCTACGAAGCGATTATCGAAGCTGCTGAAAAGTCCGGCTGCGACCTGATCTTCATGGCCTCGCACGGCCGCCGCGGCATCAGTGGTTTCCTGCTTGGCAGCGAAACCAACAAGGTACTGACCCACTCCAAAGTGCCGGTGCTGGTTTACCGCTAAGGTAGTTCCGATTTAAGGCGCGCATTGTCGCCCCCGCGGAGTGGCAATCCGCGAAGTCTGTGCCATCAGAATGACGCTCGAGTGACAGGCGACGCATGAACTGGGCAATGCGCCGCCTGATTCAGCGGACGCTTGCCTTACTTTGCAATGTCGAGCAGTTCGACTTCAAAAACCAGTGTCGAATTAGGCGGAATACCCGCTACACCCCGGCTACCGTAAGCCAGGTTGGGCGGACAAACAAGCTTGGCCTTGCCACCGACCTTGATCTTTTGCATACCTTCGGTCCAGCACGGAATCACGCGGTTGAGCGGAAACCTGGCCGGTTCATTGCGACGGTAGGAACTGTCGAATTCCTGACCATTGGTCAGCGTGCCGCGATAATGCACTTTGACCGTATCGCTGGCATTGGGGCTGGCGCCGCCGCCTTCCTTGAGGATCGTGATGCTGATTCCGGAGGCGGTCACCTCCTCCTTCCGTTCGGCAGCCGCCGCCTGAAAAGAGAGGGCAAGAAGGAGCGCGGCGCTGGCGATAAAGCGTTTCTGCATGTTGGGAGCCTGGTTGCGGTTGGAAATAGATTGAGGGCGCACGTTAACGGGAAGTTGTTTCGGAGGCAATCGGGTGGAATCGGCTGAAGCCGACAAATGGGGGCCAGCTTTGCGCCCAAACGAGCGCCCCACGCCAAGTACGGCGCTCGTTTAAACGCAACAGACAATCAACACCATGGCCGTCATCAGCGCGCCGCGCAGCGCTCCTGACCCGACTGAATTCGGCAGAGCACTTCACCACTGGTTGTATCGACAAAATCGACTTCCTCAAGCCTGCCAACCAGATAGCGCTTCTTCAGCGTGAAATCGGTCGGACGGCTATAGATCGCCTTCCAGAACGTCGTGCTTTCGCTGATCACCGGTTCGACCAGGCGCGCCTTGGCGCGCAGGCCAACATGCCCGGCGACGGCAGCCGGCAGGTTGGCTGAAAAGCCGGAGTCATCATCGACCTTGCGCGGGTAGAAATCGTAGAGGTTCTCGAAGGCCAGGAAATAGTCGTAGCGCCAACTGATTTTCATTTGCTGCGGCGTGCCGATCTTGTCCTCGGCGACATATTCCCCGCGCTCATCAGCCACGGACTGCAGCGGCAGGAATTTGAAGCGGTAATAGTCTTCGACCGCGGGGTCGGCCAGCGGCTGCCAGCTCCATCCTTCGGCAAGCTGGTTGAAGGACATGCGGTAGAGGACGTCCAGCCGTTCGTCCGCCTCGTTGACCTCAAGGCTACCGGGTGCCGACAAATCAACATCGACTTCGACGATTTGCCCGACTTTGGCCTTGATACCGTCTGCCGGCAATTTGGCGATGGCAACATACTGCCGCTCGGCCGTTTCAGCCGCCTGGACAGCACCCAAAAAGGCGGCGACCGAAGCCGCCGTGAAGATATATCTGAGGAAAAACATGTCGACTTGGAACGCTTCCCATGAAACATCAAGTCGTTTAAATGATCCGCTTCGGCGAGCCGCTCGCCCATGATCTGCATCAACAATTCCTGATGCAGTTCAGACCTGTGTCTGGGTGACCGCCTTGCGAAAACGGAGCAGCGCCACGACAAAGAAGCAGGCCCCCACGCCGGTCATGGCCAGCAGATCGCGCCAGATGACTTCCAGCCCTGCGCCACGATAGAGGATAGCCTGGGCCAGACGAACGAAATAGGTGGTCGGCGCAGCGAGCATGATGTTCTGGATGATCGGCGGCATGCTTTCGCGCGGTGAAACGCCGCCAGACAGCATCAGCAGCGGAATGATGCAGAGGATGACGAGCAGCCCCAGTTGCGGCATCGAGCGGGCCAGCGTGCCGAGGAAGATGCCGATCGATGCGGCAGCGAACAGGTAGCAGGCGGCAGCCGCCAGAAATAGTGGCACTGAGCCGGCAATCGGTACCTTGAGGACGTACTGGACCATCACCGTCAGTGCAAAGGTGACGCCGACCAGCACGGCCAGCCCGTTGGCCCAGATCTTCGCCAGCATGATCTCGACCGGCGACAAGGGCATGACCAGCAGGTGCTCGATGGTGCCGTGCTCGCGCTCGCGGATGAAAGCAGCACCGACCAGGATGATGGTCAGCATGGTGACGTTGTTGATCACCTCCATGACACCGCCGAACCAGACGCCGATCAGGTTGGGATTGAAACGCACGCGGGTCGCCAGCCTGATCGGCGTTTCGGCGCTGTCGCGTCGGCCGGTCAGGTATTCATTGACCTCGCCGAGCGCGATGCTCTTGATGTAGGTGGCGCCGATGAAGGCCTGACTCATGATCGTGGCGTCGATATTGAGTTGTACATCCGGTTTGCGCCCGGCCTGCACGTCGTGCTGGAAATTGGACGGAATGACCAGCGTGAAGTTGTAGCGCCCGGAATCCATGGCCCGATCCAGTTCGACCAGCGTCGTCTGGGCCGGCGGGCGGAAATACGGCGGGTAAAAAGCATCGACGATGCGCCGGGACAGCGGCGAATGATCTTCATCGACGATGGCGATGGGCGCATTGCGCAACTCCTGCGAGGCGCCGGTCGCGGCCGTGTAGATGGCCCCGGAAAAAGCCCAGCAGATCAGGATCAGCAAAACCTTGTCGGCACGCAGGCTCTTCAGTTCCTTGATCCCCAGTTGATAGATGTTGGCGAGGCGCACGGCTATTTCTCCTGCTTTTTGAGCAAGGCGACCGAGATCAGCGTCAGCACCGGGATGAAGATGGCCAGCGCCATGAATTGCGGCAGCAGGTCGGCAAAACCGAGCGCCTTGGTGAAGGTGCCGCGGCTGATGATCAGGAAATAGCTGGCCGGGAAGAACTGGCCGATCCAGTAGCTGACGCCTTCGAGGGCCCCGACCGGCGTTGTCAGTCCGGAAAAGCTGACGGTCGGCAATATGGTCAGGATCGCCGTCCCAAACAGCGCAGCAATCTGCGTACTGGTGAAGGTGGAGATCAGCAGGCCAAAGCCGGTGGTGGCGATGACGTAGAGAAAGGCCCCGAAGCTCAAGGCGAGCAGGCTGCCCTTGATCGGCACATGGAACATGATCTGCGACTGGATGACGAGCAGCACGAAACTGATCAGGGCGACGACGATGTAGGGCAACTGTTTGCCAAGCAGGAATTCGAGGCGCGTCACCGGCGTGACGTAGAGATTGGTGATCGAGCCGAGTTCCTTCTCGCGCACGACGCCGAGCGCCATCAGGATGGCCGGAATGAAGATGAGCAGGATGGGAATGACCGCCGGCACCATGGCGTAGATGCTCTTGACGTCCTGGTTATAGCGGAATCGCGAGACGATATTGACCGGATAGCTGCTAGTCTGGCCCGTCGCCTCCTGGACGATCTGCTGCACGTAATCGAGATGCAGGCCCTGGATATAGCCGCGCACCGTTTCACCGCGATAGGGCATGGCACCGTCGATCCAGACGCCGACTTCCGGCCAGTGGCTGCGCCGCAGGTCACGGCCGAAACTGGCCGGAATATCGATGGCCAGCGATAACTCGCCGTTACGCATGCGGCGCTCGAGATCGGCATCGTCGAGTATGGGCGGCTGCTCGATGAAATAGCGGGAACCAGCGATATTCTGGATGTAGGCCCGGCTCTCTGGTGACTGGTCGCGGTCGAGCACGCCAAAGCGGAGCCCTTCGACATCGAGCGAAATACCAAAGCCGAGCACGAACATCAAGAGCACCGAACCGAGTAGCGCGAAAGCCAGGCGAATCGGATCACGGCGCAATTCCAGCGATTCGCGGTAGGCGTAGCCGAGCAGGCGGCGCGGGCTGAAGGCGCTCGGCCGCTGATTACTGGCGCCGTTGGTGCGATCAGGCGTTTCAGCCTCGGCCGCTTCGGTTTTGGGCACCTTTTCCGGGCTGCTCACGGCAGCCTGGCCGGCAATGCCCGTCGCCTCTTCCAGATAGCTGATGAACGCCGCCTCCAACGTCGGCTCGCCTCGTGTCTTGCACAAGCCGGCTGGCGTATCGCTGGCCAGCACCTTGCCGGCATGCATCAGCGAAATCCGATCGCAGCGCTCGGCCTCGTTCATGAAGTGGGTCGAAATGAAGATGGTCACGCCTTGCTGGCGCGACAACTCAACCAGCAACGCCCAGAATTCGTCGCGCGCTACCGGGTCCACACCTGAAGTCGGCTCGTCGAGGATCAGCAGCTTCGGCTCGTGGACCACGGCCACAGCCAGTGACAGGCGCTGGCGGATACCGAGCGGCAATTCGGCCGCCGCCTTGTCGGCATAAGGCTCCAGGCCGAAACGGGCCATCAGTTCGGCGATACGTGGCCCTCGCCGATCATCCGACAGGTTGAAAAGTCGGGCGTGCAGATCGAGGTTGGCACGCACCGTCAGCTCGCCGTACAGCGAGAAGGTTTGAGACATGTAGCCGACCTGTTTGCGCGTCTCCAGATCGCGGGCGTCGAGCACCTTGCCGAACAGCTTGGCGACGCCCTCGGTTGGCGGCAACAGACCAGTCAACATCTTCATCGTCGTCGTCTTGCCGCAGCCATTGGAGCCGAGAAAGCCGAAAATTTCGCCAGGTTCGATCTTGAAACTGACGCGGTCGACGGCCGTAAAGTCGCCAAACCGCTGCGACAGCCCATCTGCCTCTATGGCAAAGGTGCCGCCATCGTCGACACGCGGCGGAATCACCAGCGCATGGTGAGCCTGCCGACGTTCCTCAGGCAGCAACTGAATGAAGGCGCCATCCAGAGTCTCCTGCCCGGTCTGTTTCCGAAGTTCGGCCGGCGTACCGGTGCCGATCACCTTGCCGTCGTCCATCGCCACCAGCCAGTCGAAACGCTCGGCCTCTTCCATGTAGGCCGTTGCCACCAGCACGCTCATGCCGGGCCGCCGGGCGCGGATGCTGTCGATCAGTTCCCAGAACTGGCGCCGCGACAGCGGATCGACGCCGGTTGTCGGCTCGTCAAGAATGAGCAGGTCGGGGTCATGGATCAATGCGCAACACAGGCCGAGCTTCTGCTTCATGCCGCCTGACAGCTTGGCCGCCGGCCGATCGCGGAAAGGGGCAAGGCCGGTGCTGGTCAGCAGTTCATTGATGCGCTGCTCGCGCTCTCGTTTGCCCTGCCCGAACAGCCGGCCGAAGAAATCGACATTCTCGAAAACCGACAGCGTCGGGTACAGATTCTTGCCCAGTCCCTGCGGCATGTAGGCAATGCGCGGCTGGGCCATGGCACGAAAATGGCGGTCGCCGATATCGCCGCCCAGCACCTCAACCTTGCCCGTCTGAATCTGTCGTGCCCCGGAGACCAACGCCAGCAGCGATGACTTGCCGACGCCATCCGGCCCGATCAACCCGACCATACAACCGGCCGGCAGCTCAATATCAACCCCCTCCAGCGCCACCACAGCGCCGTAGCGATGGCTGACTGCGGATAACTTCGCGACCGGCACGCGGTCCATGGTGGCTTACTTTCCGTTGATCTGCAGGTTGGCTGGCCAGGGCGCATTGGCGTCGAGCCGGACATAGGCGACGCCCGGCATGCCGCCCTTGGCCAGGTCACGGTGCGCCGCCAGCCAGGCCGGATCGGCCTTGACCTTGATGCGGAACATCAGCTTTTCGCGTTCGGTGCGGGTTTCCACCTCGCGCGGCGTGAATTGCGCCTTTGGCGCGACAAAACTGACCGTCGCCGGGATCGGCTGTCCCGGCAAGGCGTCGAGCAGAATGCGCGCCTCGCCATGCAAGGCGACCTGCCCGGCCTTGTCGGTTGGCAGGTAGATGGTCATGAACATATCGTCCAGATTGAGCAAGGTCAGCGCCTTGCCGCCTGCAGCCAGCACCTCGCCCGGCTCGGCCAGCCGGTAAAGTACGCGGCCGGCAATCGGCGCCTTCAACGAGGTATCGTTCAGCGTCACCCGCAGGCTATCGGCCTTGGCCTCGGCGGCAGCCACACCGGCGTCGGCCCCGCTCACCTTGCTACGTGCCTGCGCCATACCGGCCATCGCCCCATCCATGCCGGTCTGATCGGTATCCAGCTTGTTGCGACTGATAAAGCCCTTGCCGACCAGTTCCTCGGAACGCTTCAGCGTCTTGCCGGCCAGCGCCACGTCGGACTGCGACTTGCGCACTCCGGCCCGTGTCTCATCGACGGCCCGCTGCGCCTGCTGCACCTGCGCCTCAGCCGCCTGCAACTGGGCCCGCAAATCATCAGCATCGAGCCGGGCAACCACCGCCCCCGCCTCAACCCAATCCCCCTCGTGCGGCCCGAGTTCGCTCAGGCGCCCGGCCACCTTCGTTGCCACATCGACCTCGATTGCCTCCAGCCTACCGTTGCCGGCAGCGAGGCCGGCTGGCAAGCCCACCGCACGATGTTGGTAGAGGTAAAACCCGGTTGCTGCGGTCGCTGATAAAAACAGGGCAAAAACCAAAAATTTGCCAACTCTGGAACGGTTCATGAGACACCCAATTGATTACTGACCATAGAGTCATTAGCTGTTTGAATTATAGCCTTCGATGCAATATCCGCCCACTACGGATCTCGGAAATGGCGGTACTTTTCTCAACCTATTACTCAAAATCGATTTCTAAATCTTAAACAACTTGGTAGTCAAATCATTGCCCCCCATACCTGAGGCGACACCGGGAACGTTGCACAGAGATCCGTAGAACTCTGTTCAGAATTGCAGACTCCTGTGATTTCAAAATGAGTCGTCGTGAAATATGAATATCTAAATATTTCAAATGCCATTCAAAAAATTGCCATTTCAAATATTTTACCAACCACAGAATGCAGCCAATCTCTTGCCGGCAGTGAACGATGTCTAGTGTGCTAACCTCCTCTAGTTTTTTCTTATATTCCCCTTGCACCATAGCTTTCCGAGCCGCTACGACATGTCCCATCCCGCTGAAACAGCTTATCTGGGCCTCGCCCCTTTCCTGCGACTGAGCATTGGAGGAGAAGATCTCCGGCCAATTGCTCAAGCCTTGCTGGAAAAAGCGGGACAGGATGAGGAAAATGCCCATCTGTGGATGAATCTATCCACGGCATTTTTCTGCATCGGCCAAAGGGAACATGGCTTGTTGATTCAGGAACAGGCCCTGTGCATGCAGCGCTCGTACCGGATTGCCGCGGCCACGCAGCCTGCCCGCTTTCGCCTGCTGGTCCTGATGGTGGCGGGAGACATCTCTGAAAACACCCCTATCGATTGCCTGCTTGAAGGCAGCGACATCGATCTACTTTATTACTTCGCTACGGCAGATGCCCCACTGCCAGCCAACCTTCCCGAGCATGACATGCTGCTGGTTGCCATCTGCGATGCAGAGGCGAACCATTCGACCCTGAAGGCACTCGCCCCGCTGCTGAGTGATTGGTCCAAGCCGGTCATCAACGCACCACAACACATTTTCAACACCGGACGCGACACAGCCAGCGCGCTGTTGCAGCAGGTAGATGGCCTGCTCATGCCGCCG
>JAGTRV010000291.1 GCA_018262245.1 Pseudomonadota bacterium
CCCACACCGCTGATGTCCGGTGATTGGCTGCTCATTGCCGCTGGAGCCTTGGGAGTGGGCGGCGTATGGGTCGTTTGGCGTATTGCCCGCCACAACGACCACGCGGCGTCCGACCATTCAACTCCATCCGGTAGCGATTCAAGGGCAGCCAACCATATTAAGGTTCTCCCTGGCAAAGCCGTCCTGGATCAACTCAACCTTCAAGCCCTGGTCGACGGATGTCGTGACCGCATGGGCTTCGACTACACCCTGTTCAACCAAGACTGCATGCCCGTCATCGAGCGGGCTGCGGAATGGACTCAACTGCTACCAGCCTCGGAATCGCACCATCACGCGCAGCCCGGTGGCCTCATGACCCATATGATGGAGTCGGCAGCACACGCGCTACGCTTCCGGCAAGGCTATCTGCTTCCGGTCGGAGCAGCCCCCGAGGAAATCCCGGCTCGCAAGCACCGCTGGACTTACGCGGTGTTCCTTGCCGCGCTACTGCATGACATTGGAAGGCCTATGGCCGATATCAACATCCAAGTTCTCCGATCGAGAAAACCTTGTGGCAAGTGGCAGCCTCTTGCTGGCTCGATGCTGGATCAAGGGTTGACGCATTACACGTTGAATTTCAAGATCACGCGGGATTACGACCTGCACAAGAAACTGCCTATCGTGCTGTTCCAGCGGCTTGTCCCTTCCCATGTTCTCGCTTGGCTTGCCGATGACGTCTGGTTCGTGTCCAAGCGGCTGGCCGACGAGGTACGCCAGTTCCTGACTGAACGCGAAAGCGGGGAGGGCATACCTGGCAAGGATAAGAACGATCGCCTTTTCGATACCTGGCAAGAGTACGGTGCCTTGATCCCCACCAGTGAGAATCGTGCTGTGTGGCAGGTCATGGTCAGTCTCGATGAAGGGTGGGAACAAAAGCTGACCGTGCTGTGCTTCTCGCTCGACAAACTGTTCCAGTCCCCGATTCTTTACCCGGAAATCATGAGAGGCAAGATCATTGCCGGAACGCAGGATGCCTCATACATCCAACCGCTCGATTCGGAATCCGAGCTAACTATTGGTTCCATGAGTGATTCTGGCGTTGAGCCAGCCACCAACCCATTAGAGGATCCGGCCAACCAGCTGTCGCTCGTCATACCGCAGCCAGATACGACCCCCTCACCGAACTCCGAAGACCAGCCGAAGCGAGCCAGCACGGCTCTCCCTCCCATTCGCCCGCCGGCACAGCCCAGAGCGGCCGCTCTATCTGAACCTGGGGGCGCGGCTGAGGACGCAGGCTTTCTCGATGAAGATGACGCCGCGATCAAACATTCACCAAAACCCAAGCCCCCTACTGCAGCAGCATTGAAGCCGGTTGCACCTGCAGGGCAGACAGCGGCCAGGCCCAAGCCTGGCTCGAAAAAGAAGGAACCCTCTGGTGCAGCCATGCGGTTCATGCGCTGGATTCAGGAAGGCCTCTCGGAAGGCAGCATGCCGTACAACCGCGCGGACGCCATGATTCACTTCGTTGACGAAGGAATGATGCTGGTTTCACCAGTGATCTTTCGCAAGTTCGCCGAACTGTTCGGGGAGGAGGGCGATGGCACGCCATCGGATCGAGCGGGGAGCAAGCTGGGGACCGGCATCCAGCGCCAGGTTACCAATGCTGGCTGGAATCTGGTTACCGGAGAGAAGAAGAGCAACATCCAGCGTTACATGGTGATCGGCGCCGATGGCGAGGGCAAGAAACTGATCTCTGGCGTGGTCATACTGGATCCTGTTCGATTCGTGAACCCACTTCCGCCGAATAATCCCTGCATTGTCAGGTTCGACAAACCCATCGAACACGTCTGACATGAGCTATCCCATCGAAAACCTGTTCCGGCCCGCGGTCGAATACGTACCGGCCTTTGCCTCGTTGTCCGGCGCCATTCTCCTGATGAACGCTCACGAGTGGTTTTTCCTGCCAAAGGAGCTGATCGTGACAGCCGCTGCCGGCATGGTCCTGCATGCCGGCGTGCGACTGAGACAGGGTATTCGGGTATCCCGATTTCAGCGCAACCTTACTAGGCTGCCTAAGTACGTCATTCCTACCAGCGAAATTCCCGTATCGAAAAGCCGCCTTTTCCTCGGTCTTGGGTTCAAGTGGGATCAGCGCCATACCCAGCGCCTGGCGCTGGCGCGTGATCCCAAGAACCGACGCTACATCACTCAATCCGGCCTGTATACCTGGGCGCGTCGCTTCGAATTCCGCCACGAAGGGCGCGGCGGCGCCTCGGGCTGGATGGCGCGACAGACCAGGAAGGAAGCCTGGTGGAATCCGGTTACGCCATTGCCGCCTGTCGGCGGCGATCCGATCATTCACGGCCTGGAGCCGGACGAAACGGAAATCAGCATGGATCTGGTCGAGCGGCCCGGTCACATGGTTGTGCTGGGCACCACACGGGTCGGCAAATCACGCCTCGCCGAGGTGCTCATCACACAGGACATTCGGCGAGGCGACGTGGTGATCGTATTCGACCCCAAGGGCGATGCCGGTCTGATGACCCGCTGCTACATCGAGGCGGCCATGGCCGGGCGCGAGTTCTTCATGTTTCACTTGGGCTACCCCGACCAGTCTGCACGTTATAACCCGATTGGAAATTTTGCCCGAACCACCGAGGTCAGCACCCGTATCGCTGGTCAGCTCCCGGGCGAAGGACAGTCTGCCGCGTTCAAGGAATTTGTCTGGCGCTTCGTGAACGTGATCGCACGCGCGCGCACCACCCTCGGTTACCGTCCGGATTACCGCATGATTTATGAGGATGCGGTCAATATCGATGCCTTGGCGCTGGAATACTTACGCTTCTGGCTTGACCGGGAACAGCCTGGCTGGAATGAGGCGGTTGATGCCATCGAGATGGATAAGACCCAGATTCAGCAGGCAATGAAATCGGGACGGACGATGGATGCCATGAAAATCCTGCTGTTCGTCCGCGAGAATAATCTGCATGACCCGATAGCGGACGGCCTGGCATCCATCCTGTCGAACGACCGCAGCTATTTCGAGAAACTGGTGTCCAGTCTTTATCCCTTGCTGGAAAAACTTACCACCGGAAAAACCGCGCAGATACTGTCTCCACAGTACGACGACCCAACTGATCCAAGGCCGATCTTCGACTGGATGAGCGTCATCGAACGCGGCGCGGTGGTCTACGTCGGGCTCGATTCGCTCTCTGATTACGAAGTGGCTGGCGCAGTGGGCAACGCCATGTTCGCCGACCTGACCTCGATCGCCGGCCAGACCTACAAGTTCGAGCAGGGCTACGGGCTGTCCACGGCCATCCCTAAGCGCAAACTGTCCATCCATGCAGACGAGTTCAACGAGCTGATCGGCGACGAATTCATCCCGCTGCTGAACAAGGCCGGCGGTGCGGGATTCCAAGTAGCGGTCTATACCCAGACCTGGGCCGACGTGGAAGCCCGCATTGGCAACAAGGCGAAGGCTTCACAGATTGGCGGCAACCTCAATACCCTGATCATGCTACGGGTCAAGAACAAGGAAACCGCCGAAATTCTCACCGACCAGCTCCCGGATGTGCAGCTGGTCACCTCGATTCAGGCCAGTGCTGCCACGGACAGTTCAGATGATCGTGAGGTGTTGTCTTTCACCACACGGAACGAAGATCGGATCAGCACCCAGGAAGCCCCCATGTTGTCGCCTGCTGATCTGGTGCAGTTGCCCAAGGGTCAGGCTTTTGCGCTTATCGAAGGCGGCCAGCTCTACAAAATCAGACTCCCTCTGTTCGACCCCGACGAAGCGCACCCCATTCCTGCATCGTTGGAAGACATTGCCGCGAGCATGCGTCAGAAATACGACACGCACGGCACCGAGACGGAAAATCTGGTCGTTGAAGGGAAGGGCAGTGGCTTCTAGGAATTCCGGTCTCTACGACAGCAATGTGGCAGTCGCCTTTCTGTGGCCATTGAAATGGCTTTTTGGGGCGCTCTTGCTATATGTCATGCTTGGCCTGATCGCCCTCACCGCGTCTTTCCTGTTTGCCAAAT
>JAGTRV010000029.1 GCA_018262245.1 Pseudomonadota bacterium
TGAACCTGCGGAAGGTCTTTCTCAGCGTTCTGCTGGCTTTGGCCGGGTGGCTGGTCTTGATCGGCGGCGTGACCGTGGGCGCCTTGTCGGCGTACAACGAGGCCTATAACGCGGCCAGGCATCGCCAGGAATCCTTGGTCCTGATGAACGGGATACGTCAGGAGGTCGACTTGTTGAGTCGCCTGGTCAGTTCTTATGTCACTACCGCCAATCCGCGTTTTCTGATTTATTACTACGATATTCTGGCTATTCGCGAAGGTAGCAAGGCGTCGCCCGATGCTGGCTCGGCGACCTATTGGGAACAGGTTATCGGCGGCGTTCGGACGTACGTTCCCTCGCCGCCCGGACCGGGGGTTGCGCTGATCGAGCGAACCAGCCGCCTGGGATTCGATGCCGAGGAGCAGACCCTTCTCCGCCGGGTGTTCCTGATTACCGAACAGATGAAGGAGGTCGAGCAGATCGCCTTTGCAGCGACACAGGGCTTGTATGACCCGGTTAAGCGCGAAGTGGTTTCCGAGGCCGAGCCGCAACGCGAGTTCGCCAATAATTTGCTGCACGAGGGGCACTACCTGAAGTTACGGGCGGAACTGGCGATGTCGGTCGAAGACTTGGCTAAACAGGTCGATCTGCGGACGATAAGGGATCTGGTTCAGGCCGGGGAGATGCTACGGGGCTGGATTATTGCCGCACTGCTCTTGCTGGTCGGTGCTGGCGCCGTGCTGGTGATCAGCTACAACTACCTGAAGAAACACTTGCTCGCTCCGCTGACTGTCTTGCATCAGACCGCCATTGCGTTGTCCAAAAAGGCCTTTAACCAGCGAGTCGGCGATCTGCAGGGGGTGGAAGAGGTGCGGGCACTGGCCGCGACGATTGACAGCATGGCGGCGGCCATCGAGGCTGATCTTGAGCAGCGTGAGCTGGTTCAGCGCGCATTGCGGCAGGCCAGAGCCAGGGCCGAGGTGGCGGCTGAAGCAAAGTCGATATTCCTGGCCAATATGAGTCATGAGATCAGGACGCCGATGAATGCGATTCTCGGGATGGCCTATCTGGCCTTGAAGTCGAAACTGCCACCGCGGCAGCATGATTACGTCTCCAAAATTCATTCGGCCGCCCGTTCGTTGCTGGGCATCCTGAACGATATTCTTGATTTTTCGAAGATCGAGGCCGGCAAGGTGGCGCTCGAAGCGGTGCTCTTCGATATCGAGACGGTGCTCCAGAACGCCCTGTTCATGGTGCAGCAGAAGGTCGAGGGGAAGCAGATCGAGTTGATCCTGGACTTCAAACCTTCGCGCTCCATGCGTTTTCTGCTGGGGGATCCCTTGCGCCTGGGGCAGGTGCTGATCAATTTGCTGAGCAATGCGGTCAAGTTTACCGAGCGAGGGCATGTCCGACTGGTGGTCAGCGAGGCGGCTTGTGACGGGGCGACGTCTACGATTTCCTTTCGGGTCGAGGATACCGGTATCGGCATGAGTCCTGAGCAGGTTGGGCGCCTCTTTCAGGAGTTCTCCCAGGCCGATGGGTCGACGACCAGAAAATATGGCGGAACCGGATTGGGGCTGGCCATCTCGAAGCGCCTGGTTGCTGCCATGAGCGGGGAAATCGGCGTCGAGAGCACCTTGGGTAAAGGCAGCGTTTTTCATTTCACCATCCAGTTGCCTTTCGCCTCCGAGGAGGCTGCTGAGGAGTCTGCTCCGGAGGTGTTGGCTTGTCAGCGGGCGCTTGTCGTCGATGATTATCCGGAAGCACGGGACAGTATGGTCGCCATGTTGCGGTCGATGGGGTGCCAGGAGGTCGATCAGGCGGCTGATGGCGCGGGGGCCATTGCCCGACTGGCGACGGCGACAGCGAAGGGGGAGGACTACGACCTGCTTCTGCTCGACTGGCTGATGCCTGACATGAGTGGCGGAGAGGTCATTGAGGCGCTGCAGGCCAAAGGTCTCGCCTTGCCGGCGAGAACGATTGTGGTTTCGGCCGCTGATTCCGCAGTCCTGCGCCAGGAGGCAGTGCACCCTGGTGTTTCCGAAGTGATCCAGAAGCCACTGTTGCCAAGTGTGCTGCGCCGAATCTGTGCTGCCGAGCTAGCGGAGTCCGGGGGCTCCTTTTCCGAACACGGGGGAGAGAGTTCGGGAAGCCTGCAGGGATTGTCGGTATTGCTCGTTGAGGACAATGAGGTTAACCAGCAGGTCGCCTGCGAAATTCTCAGAAGTTGGGGGGCGCGCGTGGATGTTGCGGCCAATGGTCAGATTGCCCTCGATTTGCTGTATTCACATGCTGCAGACTATTACGCGGCAGTGCTGATGGATCTGGAAATGCCGGTGATGGATGGCCGGGAGGCAACGCGTCGTCTGCGTGATGACGAGCGGTTTCATGACTTGCCGGTGATCGTGATGACGGCGCATGTGGCCGGGCATGGCATGCGTGATCGTCTGGTGCCCGGGGTCAGTGGCTATATTGCCAAACCGTTCGAGCCTGAAGAACTGCAGGCAATTCTGATGCCCTACTGGCACGGCCTTCAGTCGGCTGATCTGGCCTCTGTCACCGCGCCAGAGGCCGATGTGGATGAAGGGTTTGTTTTGGCCCTGGAATCGCTGTTCGAGATCGACTCGGTCGTGTTGCTTCGTCGCTTTGCTGGGCGGTTGCCATTTCTTGCCAGGGCCCTCGGTCGTTTTGTCGAAGATTGCCGGAATTGGTCGGGGCGGCTGAATGAAATGCTGGCCAGGGGCGAACTTGAGGCGGCCCAGCGGCAAGTGCATACCCTTAAGGGGTTATCCGGAACGTTCGCGATGGCTCGCTTGCAGTCGGCTTTGATCGAACTCGAGCTCGCCATGAAGGCCGGTGGGGCCGAATTTTCCGGTGAAATCGCTGAAGTCGATACCCAGTTGCAAGCGCTGCTCACCGGTCTTAAGGGTTTGCCGGGGTGTTGTTCCGAGCCGGTCGCCATTTCGTCGCTGGGGGCGCTTGATGCTGAACTGACGAAGTTGTGTGAGCTGTTGCGTCAGGGCGATGGTGAGGCGGAGGAGGTTTGGCGTCAGATAAAGGAAAGCATGGCCACGATTTATCCGGCGCGACAGATCGCGGCGATTGATCATGCGATCAGCCAATGGAATTTTGATGAGGCACTCAGCCTTATCGATCAAGTCAGCAAGGGTGGAGGAGGTCAATCGTGAGTGAAGCAGAGCGCGAAAAACGGGCAAATATTCTGGTAATCGATGACACTCCGGGCAACCTTAGCCTCTTGAACCAGCTCCTGCGTACGCATTATCGCGTCAAGCTTGCCAACAGTGGCGTCAAAGGCCTGGAGCTGGCGTTTGGCGCGCCGCCGGATTTGATCCTGCTTGACATCATGATGCCGGAAATGGACGGCTATGAGGTATTCCGGCGTCTGAAGGCCGAGCGGGTGACGCGCGATGTCCCGGTCATTTTTTTGACGGCCAAGGCGGGGGCCGAGGATGAGGAGCACGGACTGGCCTTGGGGGCGGTCGACTTTATTCACAAGCCGATTGCGCCGTCTGTTGTTCTGGCGCGGGTGCGCACCCACCTGCAGATCCGGAATTGGCAAACCTTCCTCGAGGACAAGAGTGCCTGGCTGCAGGGTGAGGTGGAGCGACGGGTCAACGAGGTGTTGCGTCTTCAGGAGGCATCGATCCGGGTCATGGTTTCCCTGGCCGAATTTCGCGATGAGTGCACCGGTAACCATATTCGTCGGACTCAGGATTACGTCCGCTTGCTGGCCGAATATATCAGCCGCCAGGAGCGTGATCGCGAGCTCCTGGGGGCCGAGCAGATTGACCAGATTGCCAAGGCCGCGCCTTTGCACGACATCGGCAAAATTGCGATTCCCGATCACATTCTGCTCAAGCCGGGCAAGCATACTCCGGAAGAGTTCGAGATCATGAAGACGCACAGTATCAAGGGGGAGGGGATGCTGCTGCGCACCCGGGTAGAACTTGGCGATGATAATGTCATGCTTCATTTTGCCGGGCAGATCGCCCGCAGTCACCATGAGCGCTGGGATGGCACGGGGTATCCCGATGGTCTTGCCGGCGAGTCGATCCCGTTGGCGGCCAGGCTGATGGCAGTTGCCGATGTCTATGATGCCTTACGTTCGCGGCGACCTTACAAAAAAGCGTTCAGCCACGAAGAAGCGGTTGGTATCCTGCGAGAAGGGCGCGGCAAGCATTTCGATCCGCTACTGATTGATGCTTTTCTCGCTCAGGAAGGTATTTTCTCCGAAATTGCCATTAAACTTGCCGATGAATAACCTTGTCATGTCCTGATTGGGCGCCGCCAATATGCAAAAAAGACTGTTGAATACTGCGCTACTCACCTTACTGGCGGTAATGGCCATGCCGGCGCAGGCGGTCGACCTGACGTGGTCCGGCTTCGGTACATTCGGCTATGCCCGTTCTGATCAATCCTTCAATTACCAACGCTTCATCGACAATGGCGGCACCGTCAAGCGCGATACCGTCGTCGGCGCCCAAGTCGATGCGCGGTTTTCGCAAGAATGGAGCGCGACCGTTCAGGCCAAGGCGGCGCCGTCGGATCATTCCGATTCCCAATGGCAGGCTTCCGTGGCTTGGGCCTTCCTGTCCTGGCGACCGAACGATGACTGGTTGATCCGCGCGGGCAAGATCCGCCTGCCATTGATGCTCAATACGGAAAACAGCGATGTTGGGGCGACCTATGACATGGCGCGTCTGCCGCTCGAGGTCTATTCGATTGCGCCGACCACTGATGTTGTTGGCGTCAGCATCAGCAAGACATGGCTGGGCGACTCCTTCGACTTGGTCGCCGAGGCCTATACCGGCGAGACAAGCACGTATTGGCGATATTACGGGCGTGACCGGACGATAGATAATGCCAACTCGCCGGGGAGCTGGTTTTTGCCGATCGACATGAAAAGCAGCGGTCTGGTGCTGACGGCGCGTAGCCTCGAAAACACTTTCCGCGTGGGCTATCACGAGGGGGAGGCTTCGCGGCCGGGAGAGAAGACAGGGGCCGGATTTGAATATCTCAATCCGCCAGGGCTGTACAGACTTCTCCCGGGTGGTGTCGATAAGCTCCGCGTTCCTATCCTGACGCTTGGGGCTAGCGTGATGTTGCCGGCTGATTTTCGTCTGACCAGTGAATATGCCAAGGCCAAGATCGAAAGTGCCAGCCGTGGCCTGAGCCGTTGGGGGGCTTATGTCGCGCTGATGAAACGTATGGGGGCCTGGACACCCTATGTTTACTACGCGAAAACGAAGTCGACCGATGGTGCGCTGGGTCTTTATCAACAGATCAACGCCAATGCTGGCGCCGTTCCCGCACCGCTGCGCAGCAGCCAAACGCTGATGGCCGATCTGACGTCACCCTACGACCAGTCGACCGTGGCGCTAGGAACATCGTTCTGGGTGACGTCGAAAAGTGTGATCAAGGCGGAGCTATCCCAAGTCAGGACCGGGATTGCTTCCAGTTTCGTTGATGCACCTGCTGGCAGCGATAGCGGCAATCGGCACATCAATATCTTCTCACTCTCTTACAGTTTCAGCTTCTGAGAGACGCAGCGATGAAACCTTGGCTCCCTCTTCTCCTGTTGTTGCTGCTCGGGCAGGCGGGAGCAGCGGGGGATGATGTTGTCGTCATCGGAAATTCGGGATTGCCAAAGACCGATAAGATTACGCTGCAGCGCTTGTACACCGGACGGATCGTATCCATTGGCCAGCAGACGGTCATGCCGGTGAACCTGCCGGCAGGTTCACCCGTGCGCGACGATTTTCTGCAAATGGTCATGGACCAGAACGAGGAACAATACACCGGTTACTGGCTGGTTCGTCGCTATGTTGGCAAGGGCTCGCCACCGAAGGAACTCGGTAGCGTTGACGAGGTTGTGAAGCACGTGATTGCGACCCCAGGGGCTGTCGGCTACGTTCCTGTGTCAAAGGTGCCGCCCGGTACCAACGTGATCTATAGGCGCTAGCCGGGAACAAAAGCCGCTGGCTTTTTTGTCTGGGAGTGGTAAGCTGAAAGCGTGTCAGGTTTGCAGCAAGCCTGATTCGAAGTGGCGGTACTCGCTGCGCTGCAGGAGACTTTATGGCAGTTGTCACAGGAAGCATTCTTGAGATTACCGTGTAGTACTCCGTAACGGCGAATAGCCGAATGCCTTGACCGAGTGTCAGGGTTGCAGTAACCGAAGCCCATGCCTGAAACGCATGGGCTTCACGTTTTTTGGGAAATGAATATGCTGATTCAACGTCACGGGACGACCCGTCGTTACTCCAATAGTGTTGCCCATAACGGTACGGTCTATCTAGTTGAAGTGCCATCCAATCTCGAGGGCGACGTCACGGCTCAGACCGAAAACCTGCTGGCCAGTGTCGACTGCCTGTTGGCTCAGGCTGGAAGCGACCGGACCAGGCTCCTGATGGTGACCATCTATCTCGCCGATATGGCTGATTACGATGCAATGAATATGGTCTGGGATGCCTGGGTTCCGGAAGGGCATGCCCCGACGCGGGCTTGCTTGCAGGCCAGGTTGGCCAACCCTGGCTATCGGATCGAAATGGTTTTGACCGCTGCGGTCAATCAGGCCTGAATCTCGGCGCTGCAGTCACAGCCCTTGCCGGCCGAAATCCAGCGGGCGAAGAGGCGACTGGCTAGTGCCGTGCTTTTCGGCGGCAGCCAGGTCAGGTAACGCCCGGGATGGACGTGCAGGCCGCACAGATAGCGCTCCTGCGCGGCGGACCATTCCAGTGCCGGGCATGGCCCTTTGATTTGCAGAAAGCGGAGCCGGGCAGCCGGGCAGGTTTCCAGCGTACAGCAGACACCACAGCCGTTACAGGGCTGGCCCTCCGCTGGCTTGCTTGGCGCTGCATGGTGCAGATGGATGATCTGCCCGGACATATTATGGTTTGCTGAGGAAAAGCTCCGGATCGACCGGGGTATTGTTGAGCGTTACGGCCCAGTGCAGATGCGGGCCGGTGGCTCGCCCGGTCGAGCCGACGGCGCCGAGAGCTTCCCCTTTTTTGACCGTCTGTCCGGCGCGAACGTCGACCCGCGATAGGTGCATGTAAGCGGTAATCAGGCCCTGGCCATGGTCAATGAAGACGGTGTTGCCGTTGAAGAAATAATCGCCGGTATTTGCGATGACCCCATCGGCCGGTGCCTTGACTGGCGTGC
Source organism: Pseudomonadota bacterium (assembly GCA_018262245.1). Classification (GTDB taxonomy): domain Bacteria; phylum Pseudomonadota; class Gammaproteobacteria; order Burkholderiales; family Rhodocyclaceae; genus Azonexus. The sequence continues at coordinate 7,162 of JAGTRV010000029.1, forward strand.
CCGTGCCAACGGCAACATCAAGTCCGGCGTGCGGGTTGCGCGGCTGGCCGTTGAAGATTCGGCGCAGGCCGAAGCGTGAAGACAGCGGCCCGCTGGCTGGCAGGGCGAAATCGGTGGCCGGTGCGGAATTGGCAAAATGTTTCTTGATTGCCTCGGTGATCTTTTGTTCGCGCTCAATGCGGGCGAGGTCTTCGGCGTTCGGTTCGACCTTGCGTTTGTCCTTGATGGTCAGGCGCTGTTCGGGGTAATTCTTGATCTGCACGGCGACCTGCCTGGTCGTTGTCGCTGCCCCACTTGAAATCCTGATTTCCAGATCGCCGGGCAGGGTGTCGAGCGGAATGCCGAGCAGGGCGAACCAGCGGCCATTGTCGCGAACGACCGCGATGGGCTGTTCTCCCCAGCGGGCGGTCGGCGTTGTCTGGCTGGCCGGGCCGAGGTCGATGACGGCAACGCCGCCGGGGACCGCCGAGTTTTTCGGCAGGGCGATGGCCATGGTGGCGTGGCTGATGAGCAAGGCCAGGGCGAAGTGGGATAGTTTCATGTGTTTGTGTGGCTGGCCCACCACAAGCGCAGGCGGAGGCCGATTTCACTGGTGTAGCCGACCGAAACCGCGCGGATGTTGCCGGCTGGGTCGAGGATGAAGAAGGCGGGAACGACACGCGACCCGTACTGTAGAAATACCTGCGCCTCGGGGTCGGCCAGCGTTGGCCAGGCGTATTCCCTTTGCTGCATGGTTTCGGCGACCCTGTTGGCTGGCCCGGACTGCATCGCGACGGAGATGACCGGCCAGTCTTCGCTGATATTGCTAACGGTGCCGGCCGTTGTCCTGCAAATGCCGCACCATTCCGCCCAGAAATAGATCAACCCAGCCCTGTCCGGATGTTGCTGGCGCCATGCGGTCAGGTCGAAGGGCTGGCCGTCGATCAGTGGCCCTGAAAAATTCGGGGCAGGCCCGCGTGGTGCATTGCGCGTCTGCCAGGCCTGAAAGGCTGCGAACAGAATGACGAATATCAGCACCTCGAGCGCCCAACGCCGCCAGCGAGGCACTTTCTTGCTTGGGGTTGGAGTTTCAGTCAAGCGGTCGCTGGCTTAGAGGCGCTCGGCCTTGAAAGTGTTGCACTGATTCATGTCGCCGCTTTCGAAGCCGCGCTTGAACCAGCGGACGCGCTGTTCGGAACTGCCGTGAGTGAAGCTTTCGGGAACGATGCGGCCCTGGGCCTGCTGCTGCAGGCGGTCGTCACCGATGGCCGTCGCAGCCGTCAGCGCGGCCTCGAGATCGCCCGGTTCGAGGACATGCTTCATGGTGTCGGTGCGCTTGCCCCAGACGCCAGCCAGACAGTCAGCCTGCAGTTCCATGCGCACGGACAGGGCATTGCCTTCGACCTTGCCGGCGCGCTGCTTGGCTTGATGAACCTTGTCGGCAATGCCGAGCAGGTTTTGCACGTGGTGGCCGACTTCGTGGGCCACCACATAAGCCTGGGCAAACTCGCCGGGTGCCTTGAAGCGGTCTTTCAGCTCACGGTAGAAGGCGAGATCGATGTAAACCTTGTGGTCGCCCGGGCAGTAGAACGGACCCATCGCGGTCTGGCCCGTGCCGCAGGCCGTCGGCGTAGCGCCTGTGAAGAGCACCAGTTTCGGTACTTCATACTGGCGGCCATTCTGGCGGAAAGTGTCGGTCCACACGTCTTCGGTCGAGGCGAGAACCTTGGAGACGAAGCGCGCCGTGTCATCGTTGGCCGGCGGCTTATGGGCGGCAGGAGCCTCCTGGCGGCCGAGAGGGGTTTGCTCGACGATGCCGAGCAGGGTCATCGGGTTGATGCCGGTGAAGTAGCTGATGACCAGCGCCAGCACGATGCCGCCAATGCCGACGCCGCCGCGGCCGATGCCTCCACCGCCGCCATCCCTGCGGTCTTCGATGTTGTCGCTTTCGCGTTGGTCGTCGAGGCGCATGGTGTTGTCCTTAGCGATAGAGATTGATGGCGTCGCGGGTTTCGAGGGCTACCTGGCGGGCGGCTGCGGCGAAGCGCTCATCCTTGCCGGCATAGAGAATGGCACGGGATGAATTGATCATCAAGCCGGTGCCATTGGCGGTGCGGCCGGCGCGGACGGTGGCTTCAATGTCGCCGCCCTGGGCGCCGATGCCGGGGACGAGCAACGGCACGTCGCCGACGATTTCGCGAACGCGGGCGATTTCGGCCGGGAAGGTGGCGCCAACGACCAGGCTGATCTGGCCGGAGCTATTCCATTCGCCGGAAGCGAGGCGGGCAACACGTTCATAAAGCTTCTCGCCACCGACATCGAGAAATTGGAGGTCGGAGCCGCCAGGATTGGAGGTGCGGCAGAGCAGGATGACGCCCTTGTCTGGGTAGGCGAGGTAGGGATCGACCGAGTCGCGGCCCATGTACGGATTGACCGTGACCGCATCGGCCTTGAAGCGTTCGAAGGCTTCGACGGCGTATTGCTCGGCCGTCGAGCCGATGTCGCCGCGCTTGGCATCGAGAATGACCGGGATGCCCGGATGCTTTTTGTGGATGTGGGCGATCAGTGCTTCGAGCTGGTCTTCGGCACGGCGGGCGGAGAAGTAGGCGATCTGCGGCTTGAACGAGCAGACGAGGTCGGCCGTGGCGTCAACAATGGCGGCGCAGAACTCGAAAATTTTGTCATCGCAGCCCTTCAGATGGGCGGGAAACTTGGCGGGGTCAGGGTCAAGCCCGACGCAGAGCAGGGAATTGTTCTTTTGCCAGGCGGCATTCAGTTGGTCGATGAAGGTCATCTGGAATCCTTGGGTAGATAGCGGGAGAACTTGGCCGGCAGCAGGCAGTTCTGCAGGCTGCGCTGGGTGAAGATGAAGCGGCCGTCGCAGATGAAGCCGAGTTGTTGCCAGTCGACTTCGTTGTTCAGCATCATCGTGCATTCGATCAGGTCGCGCCGGGAGATTTTCCGGTTCTTCGGAAACAGCGCGAGGATCGAGCCATCGAAGGCGTTGCAGTCATGCAGGAAGAACGGCGCCGGTTTGCGTGTCCGGCCATTGACGTAGATGCGCGGGTGTTCGTTGATCGGGAAGGCGCGGCCCCATTGCCACCAGTTGCTTTCGTCGAACTTGCGGACGCGCCGGGCGAGCAATTCGGGCTTGTGTTTGTCCAGGTGAGGATGCTTGATGCCATAGAGCATGCGCCGCGTTTCGCCGGTGTCCACCGTTTTCGAATAGACGAATTCCATGTTGCCCTTGGGGTGCACAAAGAGTTTGTCCGCCCCGGAAACGGCGCCGACCTTCACATCGAATACATCGGCAAAATGCACGCTGTAGTCATCGCGCAGGAACATCAGCTGGCCGTCGACTTCAGTGAAGGTGCGGCCATCTTCCATGTGGCGATCCATTCTTCCCTTTTCAAAACGGAAGATGGCGCAGTTCGGTGTGTGGTCGCCAAAGACGCGCACGTCGCCGGTCTCGTAGAAATGCGTGATGCTGCCTTGCTCGTACAGCCAGGCATTCAGCTTTTTGGCCGCGGTCAGCTTGATGAACTCGCGAGGCACGATGAAAACCAGTTCGCCGCCTGGCTTCAGGTGGCGGATGCACTTCTCGATGAAGAACAGGAAGAGGTTGCTGCGGCCGTCGAAGAGTTCCGAATTCAGCTGTTTTCTTGTGCCAGCGGCAACATCCTGCAGGCGTACGTAAGGTGGATTGCCGACGATGGTGTCGAACTGCTCGCTCAACGGATAATCAAAAAAGTCGCGAACCTGCGACCCTTCCGGAGCGACCCGCTGGTCAATTTCAATGCCGACGCAATCGGCCCCGCGCTGGCGCAGCGTGCTGAAGAAGGCGCCGTCGCCAGCCGATGGCTCCAGTGAGCGACCTTTGTTCCTGCACAGGTCGAGCATGAAGGCCACCACATTGGGGGGCGTAAAGACCTGGCCGAGTTGGGCGACGTTGCGACTCATGCTCAATCGGCGCCGCTGTCTTGGTCGAGACTCGAAGGCTGGGCGCCATCCGTCTTCGGCTGTTGCGCCCGTTCTTTCTTTTCCCAATAGCGGGTGTTTTTGCTCTCGTCGGCAAAGCGGAAGCGGCCATAGAGCTCACAGCCCTTCATGCCTGGATCGCATGGCAGGTTGTTGATCTTGGTACAGTGATCATTGACCTCGTGCGGGCAGCCCCATCCGCCAGCCATGTCGCTTAGCCCGCCTTGCCCCACGAATCCTTCAAGGTGACGGCCCGATTGAAGACCGGGGCGCCAGGCTTGGAGTCAACGCGGTCGGCCACGAAGTAGCCGTGTCGTTCGAACTGGAAGCGCTCTTCCGGCTTGGCATCGCGCAGGCAGGGTTCGAGCTGGGCGGTGATGGTCTTGGCGGAATCCGTATTCATGTCGTCGAGGAAATCGCGCTCCAGATCGGGTGCATCGCCTTCGCGCCGGGCGCCTGGGGCGGGCACCTTGAACAGGCGCTCGTAGAGGCGAATTTCGGCTTGATAGGATTGGGCGGTAGAGACCCAGTGCAGATTGCCCTTGACCTTGACGCTATCGGCGCCCGGCGTGCCAGATTTGGTTTCCGGCAGGTAGTTGCAATGGACGGCAATGACCTTGCCGTTTTCATCCTTGTCGCAGCCGGTGCACTCGACCACGTAGCCGTAACGGAGGCGCGCCATGTTGCCGGGGAACAGGCGGCGGAAGCCCTTGCTCGGCACTTCCATGAAGTCTTCACCTTCGATCCACAACTCACGGCTGAACGGGATGCTGCGCTGGCCGAGTTCGGGGTGCAGCGGGTGATTCGGCGCGAAGCACTCTTCGACCTGGCCTTCCGGGTAATTGTCGATGATCAGCTTGACCGGATCGAGTACCGCGATACGGCGTAGATCGGACTCGTTCATCACTTCGCGCATGGCGTCTTCGAACAGCACGTAGTCGATCAGCGAGTCGTTCTTGGAAACGCCGATGCGGTCGGCAAACAGGCGGAAGCCTTCGGCCGAATAGCCGCGACGACGGGCGCCGACCAGCGTCGGCATACGCGGGTCGTCCCAGCCGGTAACGTGTTTTTCCTCAACCAGCTGAATGAGTTTCCGCTTGGAGAGCACGACGTAGGTCAGGTTGAGGCGCGAGAACTCGATCTGCTGCGGCAGCGGGCGCTGCAACAGGCCGGCTTCAGCCAGGCGCTCGAGCAGCCAGTCGTAGAACGGGCGCTGGTCTTCGAATTCCAGCGTGCAGATCGAATGGGTGATGTTTTCCAGCGCATCCTCGATCGGATGGGCGAAGGTGTACATCGGATAGACGCAGTACTTGTCGCCAGTGTTGTGGTGCGTGGCGTGGCGGATGCGGTAGATGGCCGGGTCGCGCAGGTTGATGTTCGGCGCAGCCATGTCGATTCTGGCGCGCAGGATATGGGCGCCATCAGCAAATTCGCCGGCCTGCATGCGCTTGAACAGATCCATGTTCTCGGCGACGGAACGGTCGCGGAAAGGCGAATTCTTGCCGGGCTGGGTCAGCGTGCCGCGGTTGGCGCGCATTTCTTCGGCGTTCTGGCTATCGACGTAGGCGTGGCCGGCGGCGATCAGCGCCTCGGCGCATTGCAACATCCAGTCGAAGTAATTCGAGGCGTAGTAAAGGTTGGCTTCGCCGTCTTTTTCCCACGAACAGCCGAGCCATTTGACCGAATCGACGATCGAGTCGACGTACTCCTGATCTTCCTTCTCGGGGTTGGTGTCGTCGAAGCGCAGGTGGCAGCGGCCGCCGTATTGCTCGGCAAGGCCGAAATTGAGCAGGATGGACTTGGCGTGTCCGAAATGCAGGTAGCCGTTCGGCTCGGGCGGGAAGCGGGTACGCAGTTTGGCCGGATCGAGGGGGGCGGCAGCGTGGTCGGCCGCCGTGCCCGGATGGCCGGCCCAGTGGCGCTGGGCGTGCTTGCCGGCGGCGAGGTCGGCTTCGACGATGTTCTTGATGAAATTGGCGGCGGGGGCCGGGGTGTTGGCGGGCTGGTTGGGGCTGCTCACGTTGAAACCTCGTTGATTAAGCGCGCTATTTTAACCGCCAGCGACAGCCAAGGCAGTAGAATTCACCCATGTCTGCCCTGCACCAACTTTCTGCGCTCAATTTTCTCGTCATCGGCCTCGGGGCCGCCTTTGGCGCCTGGACCCGCTGGTTGCTCGGACTGACCTTGAATCCACTGTTCGTCGCGCTGCCACTCGGGACGCTGGCCGCCAATGTGATCGGTGGTTATCTGGTTGGCGTGGCGGTTGGTATTTTTCACCTCAATGCGCATGTTCCTCTGGCCTGGAAGCTGTTCGCCATCACCGGGTTTCTGGGCGGATTGACGACCTTTTCGACCTTTTCGGCGGAAGTGGTCGAGCGTCTGCTGGCTGGCCAGCCAGCCTGGGCCATCGGTCTGGCGTCGGTGCATCTGGCCGGCTCGCTGACCGCGACTTATCTCGGTTTGCTGACCGTAGGTGCAACGCGCATCTGGGCCTGATTCAGGATGCCTCAGCTTGGCTGCAGTAAAGTTTTCATATCTGAAAAATTGTTAGGTTTTTAAGTCATGGCAATGGCGATGGATATTCTGGAGGACAAGCTGTCGCCATCGACCGCCGGCGAAACTGCCAACGATGTGCTGCGGCGCCAGGCCGTCATGCTCTACCGCAGCTTCCGGTCGGCGGCGTTCGGGACTGTCCTGGCCGCGACTTTCCTTGTCTTCGTGCTCTGGCCTCATTTCAGTCATACCACGCTGTTGGCCTGGCTGATCGGCATGCAGGCGATTGTTGCCGGACGGGCCATCCAGGCGCACCGACTGAAGGGACTTCTGGTGTCGGCGCCCGGTCGGGGGGGGCTGCAAGCCTGGATTCGGCATTTTTCCTATGGTTTGCTGCTGGCGGGCCTGCATTGGGGGGGAACCGCCTTCCTGTTCATGTCGCCCGAGAATGTCAGCGCGGCAATGTTCCTGCTTCTTGTCCTGACCGGTGTGGCGGCAAGCGCCAGCATCCTGCACACTTCGCTGCCGGCAACGGCCGTTCCGTTCATCGCGCTGGTCCTGATTCCTGTTGCCGTGCGCATGTATGCTTTCGAACATATCGGCAGTTACGCCAGTGTGGCGGTACTGGGCTTTCTGCTGTTGCTATGGGCGGCGGCTCGGCGTGGTCATCGCATGCTCTGGAACAGCATCGCCGTTGGCCTGGATAACGAACGCCTGCAGCATGCCATCATGGCCGACAAATTGGCGGCGGAGGGGGCGCTCCGTGCGGCGGCGCAGGAGTATCAGGAGGTCTTTGCCCACATCACCGATGGCCTGATCCTGATTGATGTTCGTGACGATGCCAGCTTCCGGGTTGCCGGTGCGAATGCGGCGATGGCGCAGATCGTCGGCGTTCCTGTCGAGAGCGCCATCGGGAAAACGTTTGGCGAACTGGTTGAGCCGGAACTCGCGAGCCAGGCCGAGGCTAATTACCGGCGCTGCGTCGACTTGGGCGACCCCATTCATTATGAATCCGAGTTCTGCCGCAGCGGCGTCGTTCGCCATTTCGACTCCATGCTGGTGCCGATGAGCGATGGTGCCGGCCGGGTTTTTCGGGTGATCGGCATCCATCGCGACATCACCGAACGCAAGCAGCTTGAGGTCGCATTGGCGGCGAGGGAACGTGAATTCCGCACGCTGGTGGAAAATTCCCCCGAGGTGATCATTCGCTACGATCGGGATCTGCGGCGGGTTTTCAGCAATCCGGCATTCGATCAACTGCTCGGAGTTTTGCCGGGTGAAACGCGAGGCAAAGAGGTGTCCTCTTGCTGGGCGCCACGCAACATCAGTGTCGATGAGTTCGAGGCGATCCTGCGGCGGGTGTTTGCTAGCTGTCGCCCGGAGGAGTGCCTTCTCGAGTTCAGGGACAAGCGCGGCAGCCTGGTCTGCCTGAACTATCGGCTGGTTCCGGAGTTCGGGCTGGATGGCCGGGTTGAGAGCGTCCTCGGATTCGGGCACAACGTCAGCGCGCTCAAGCGCCAGGAGGCGTTGGGGCGGGCCAAGGTCCATATCCTCGAACGTCTCGGGCAGGGGGCGGAATTGTCGGAGGTGCTTGAGTTGGTGACGGCGCTTCTGGAGCAGGAAAGCCCTGGCTACCTGTGCAGCATCATGCTGCTCGACGAGGCCGGTGAACGCTTGCACATTGCCGCCGCGGCGAGCTTGCCGGAAAAATACTGCCGGGCGATCGAGGGGGTCAGGATCGGCGACGGTATAGGTTCCTGTGGTACCGCCGCCTGGTCGGGCAAGGAGGTGTTTGTCGAGAACATCGCCACGCACCCCTATTGGGCGTCATATCGTGACTTGCCCCTGAAGTGCGGGCTACGGGCCTGCTGGTCCTTTCCGATTGCCGATTCTGGCGGCAAAGTGCTGGGGGTTTTCGGCATCTATCGGCGCGAGCCGGGCCTGCCTAGTGAGGCCGAGCTGGAGTCGATCCGGCAGGCGCACCACCTCGCCATGGTCGCCATCGAGCGCAATCGCATCGAGGCAAAGTTGAAATACCAGGCCAGCTTCGATGCGCTGACCGGACTGCCCAACCGCAGCCTGTTCTATATCCGCCTGCGTGACGAAATGCTCAGGGCTGCCCGAACGGGGCATGGCGGTGCTCTGCTTTTCATCGATCTGGATCGCTTCAAGGAGGTTAACGATTCGCTCGGACACGAGTCTGGCGACAGTCTTCTGGTCGAAGCGGCGGAAAGAATCCGCGCCCAGGTGCGAGCTTCCGATTTGGTGGCTCGCCTGGGAGGGGACGAATTTGTCGTGGTTTTGCCTGACGTCCGTGCCCCCGAGCATCTTGGCCTTCTGGCCCAGGCGATTGTTGATGCGCTGGTCGTCCCCTTCGTGCTGGATGGTCATCAGGCCTACGTTTCAGCCAGCGTTGGGATCGCCTGCTATCCGCAGGATGCTGAAGATGCCGATATCCTGCTCTGCTGTGCCGATAAGGCCATGTATGTGGCCAAGGAACTGGGACGTAACGGTTTCTGCTTCTTCACCGAATCGATGCAGACATCCGCCGACTATCGCTTGAAGCTCTCCCACGATTTGCGCAGTGCGCTGGCGGACGGGCAGTTGCTACTCCACTATCAGCCGATTGTCGAAGTCGAAAGTGGCCGGGTCGTCAAGGCCGAGGCGCTGCTGCGCTGGCGTCATCCGCAGCGTGGCATGGTACCGCCGGACCAGTTCATCCACCTGGCCGAGGAAACCGGCCTGATTCATGCCATCGGTGATTGGGTGTTCCAGCAGGCCGCACTGACCGCGCGCGACTGGGCGGCCCGGATGCCGGCCGGGGCGGCCGACTGCCAGATCAGCGTCAACATGTCGCCACGCCAGTTCGTCAAGGATGGCAGCGAGGCAGGATGGCTGGACTATCTGAAATCGATCGGACTCGATCCTCGTCACATTGGGCTGGAGATCACCGAGGGCTTGCTGCTCGATGAGCGATTGCATGTCGCCGAACGCCTTGCCGCTTTCCGCGCCAGCGGCATCCAGATTTCCCTGGATGACTTCGGGACGGGGTATTCCGCCATGGCTTACTTGAAGAAGTATCCGATCGATTACCTGAAGATCGACCGCACTTTTGTCCGTGACCTGGTTTCGGATTCCGGTGATCGGGCCATCGCCCAGGCGATGATTTTCATGGCCAGCCAATTGGGCCTGAAGACCGTGGCCGAAGGGGTGGAAACGGCCGAACAACGCGATCTGCTGCAGTCATTCGGCTGCGACCTGATTCAGGGCTACTACTATGCTCGGCCGCTGCCACGCGACGAATTCATGGCCTATCTGGAACAGGCCAATGTCCTGAGTCCTTCCAGTGGCTTAGCGCAGCACTCCCGGGCCCCCGGGTAGCTCGCCCGCTTCAGGCGTTGAGCAAGGCCTGGCTGGCTATTCGAGAAGAATCAACTTCGGGCAATGCTCGCCATCAGCGTTCGGCAAATGCTGGCGACAGCCGCCCGAGGAAGGTGTCGACGGCCGCGGTGTAAACCGGGTCGGCGCCAAGTTGCGCATTGATCTCGCCATGCGTCTTGTCCACTGGCAGGACCTCGGCATGGGTGCCCAGCCCGACCGCCTTGCCGGCGAAGGCCCGGGCTTGCGGGCAAGCATTTTCGCGACGGGTAGAGCAGACGGCGAGAATCGGCGCCGTCGCCTGCCGCAACTGGTGGAAGGGCGAGGCCGCCGCCCACTCTGCCGGGTCGCTGCCGAAGGCGCGGTCGTAAAGCCTGAAGTGGCGGGCATTCATGATCGCCGGGACATCCAGCGCCCCGCTGTCGAGCAGCACGAAGCCCCGTGGTGCCTGCGCCCCAACCTCCGCCAGCAACTCAGGCCGGGCGGCGAGCAAGGCGATCAGGTGGGCGCCGGCTGAATGGCCCATCAGCACGATATTGTTGTGGTCGACGCCCAGTCTGGCCGCGTTTTTCTCGACATAGGCCAGCGCCTGGGCCACATCCCGCGCCTGCTCCTGTGGTGCTGCCTTGGGCTGCATGCGGTAGTTGATGCTCATGAAGGCAATGCCACGCGGTAGCCAGTGTTCCATCTTGTTATCGACGACTCGGCTCATCTCCTTGTCACCGCGAGTCCAGCCGCCGCCGTGCACCATCAGGATCAACGGCGCAGCCTGCTTTCCTGGCGGGGCGTGGAGGTCAAAACGCTGTTCGGGCTCAGGTCCGTAGGACGCATCGACCAAGGAAGGCGAGGCGTTGGCGAAGGTGGTGAAGGCAGCGAGCAGCAGGGGGGTGATCAGGCGTATGGTGGATTCTCCGTGCCAGGGCTCAGGCGGCACTGAACGCCGTCCGCAGGGCATGGCCACCGGCAGGCGTCAGCAACCACCCGAGTGCCCCGCAATTGAGCAGGACGGTGGTCCAGAAGATCATCAGGAACGAGTCCTTGGCTGTTTTGTGGCGCAGGCGATTTTGCGCCAATAGCGCTCCCGGCCAGCCGCCAACTAATGCCAGCAGGTGCAGCGTTCTTTCCTGCGTGCGCCAATTTCCGTTCCGGGCAGCGGACTTGTCCAACAGGTAGGCAATGAAGGTGCTGATACTGATGCCGGCGTAGAAGGCGAAGAGCAGCGGATGCATCTTGCCGGTGAGGGTTGAGGCGCCTAAAAAGGCGAAAAACAACCCGACCAGCGCCAGTGGCCAACGGCTTGGTCCTCGCTCGGCAACGACACGCTTGCGTCCGGTGCCGCGCACGAATTCGACCGACTCTGCCCGCCAGCGTCCACGCTTGTCCTGTTGCAGTTCGTAGGTGACGATCTCTTCGCCCACCGGTCGCGGCTGGCGCCGGGTAAAGGCCTTGATGTGCAGGAAAACCGGCTCGCCACCACCATTGGGGGTGATGAAACCGTAGCCTTGGTCATCCTTCCAGCTGGTGATTCTTCCCTGAAGTCGCATGCCTGTTTGTGCTCAATAAAACCCGATGGCATTTTCCACGATTCAGACCACGTAGAACAGGATGGCGATGAAATGCATCAGGCTGCCGGCAATCACGAACAGGTGCCAGATGCCGTGCCAGTGCCGGAAACGTTCGTCAAAGGCAAAAAAGATGATGCCCACGGTGTAGAAAACACCCCCCGCCGCCAGCCACAAAAAACCGGCCAGGCCGAGGCTGGCCAGCAGGGGTTCGATCGCCGCCAGGACGATCCAGCCCATCACCGCATAGATCACCAGCGACAGGATACGAGTCTCCGAGCGCGGCTTGATCTCCTGCAACATGCCGATCGCAGCCAGTGCCCAGACGATGCCGAACAGCCACCAGCCCCACGCGCCGCGCAGGCTGATCAGGCAGAACGGTGTGTAGCTGCCGGCAATCAGCAGGTAGATCGACAGATGGTCCAGTTTGCGCAAGACCCGTTTCACCCGCCCGCGTACGCTGTGGTAGATCGTCGAGATGCTGTACAGCATGACCAGGGTCACGCCATAAACGGTCACGCTGACTGTTTTCAGTACATCGCCGCCGGCCGCTGCAACGACGATCAGCCAGATCGCCCCGGTCAAGGCCAGCAGGGCGCCGCACAGGTGGGTCCAGGCGTTGAAGCGTTCTCCAGGGTACATAATCGGTTTCCTGCCTTGGGGCCATCTGCAGCCCGGTCATAAGGGTAATTCAGGCCAGAATCAACTGTTGGCTAGCGCCGGAGTCAGCAGTGTTTCAAGCTGCTGGTCATATTCGATGAAGTGGGCGAGCAAGGTTTTCTGAACACGGTCGACGCCCTCAATGGCGTGGATGCCATCGCCGTCTTTGGAGAACACGACCCGAATCTCCTTCAATTGTTGTGCGATTTCCATGTGCGCTTTGTTGTGGGCCATGCGATGTGCCGATGGCACGATTCCTTCCATGAACATCGATTCGATCAGGTTGTGTTTTAGCGTCGCTTCGACAAAGGCTCGAATCAGTTGTTCAACATTGCTATGACAAACTGACTGCTGGCTCGAGTGGCAGCCGGTGCAAACGTCGATCTTGTCGCGCTGGTCGCAAAGAGACTGAATTCGCTCAATCAACTGCAACATGTGCTCATGATCTCGCCTTATTTTATCGACGGCCTCTTTCCCAATCGGTGCCATGTCTTGATCTCCTTCAGAGAAATCACGCGGTGTTATCGTGAAGCCCGGGGTTCCCCCCGGTAAAAAGCGCTGAAAATAGGCGAGCGCGTTCAGATTGAACGCCGGGCTATTGGCTTAGGTCGTCGCGTTTCAAAACAGTTCAGACCAAGCGATAGCGTGGCTGGCTGCAACGAAGCTGAAACATCCGCGTAAGAGAATTATCCCATCGTTGTCACAACTTCATTTTGGAGATTCTCATGCGTACCTTCCTCGCCACTTCCGCCATTGCTCTTGGCCTGACTGCCTGTGCCAGCCAAACGCCTGCGCCTGCCCAGCCAGTGGCCGCTGCGGCGCCTGCTGCCGCTGCGCCGAAAGCTCCCCAGTGTTGGAATGGCGATGCCGGCGCCTTCATGGATGTCGGTGTGGTCGCCAAGATTTCCGGCGTCGAAGTCGTCTGCGAAAAGACCAGTGACGGCAAGAATGCCCAGTGGATGGGCAAGAAGCACTAAAACAGGCCTTGCCCAAACTCAACGCCGCCTCACCCGGGCGGCGTTTTTGTTTCACCAGGGATAAGGCTCGGTGTTATCGCGCTGCCCTAGGTGCCGAGATGCTTGGAAAGAAATGCTGAAGCGGTCGGGCAAATGCTGGAGAACTGGGTGGTCGCCTGAATAGCGGGGGGGGCGCTGCCACGGGAGGTTGCCGAGTAGCCAAGGCCAATAAAGAACCGATCAGCGGTGGTGGTCAGAAGATACAAGGTCGTCACGCCACGGGCCGCTGAAAATGATTCCGCGAATGAAACCAGTTCGCGGGCAAAACCGCGATTACGGCAGCCAGAACGAACCGCGAGGGAGCGTAGCAAGCCAACTGGCGGATAAAGCTCAACCCCGACGACTGCTGCCAAGGCACCGCCTTCGCGGATGCCGAAGAACTGAAGCGGTTCCGGGACTGAGAGATCAGAAACAGGCAAGGCGCATTCAGCCAGCAGCGCTGAGACTTCTTCGATGGAGGAAATCGGTTCGATGGTCATGTTGTGCAGGCCAAGGTTTGACAAGAGGTGAGCAAAATAAAGTCCGGCCCTTCGCACAATCGGCGCCGAAATGCGCCGGGTGACCGGATGCGTGAGGCGTTTTACTTTGGGCGCGGTGAGGGCTGAAGCAGGCTGGCCCGATTGCCCTCGGTGTCCATGAAGGCCACATACGTTCCGACGCCCGGTATTTCCATGGGCTCACCAAGCACCTGGCCGCCCGCCCGCTGCAATTTTTCAATGGACGCGCCGATATCTTCCACGGCAATGACCACGGACGGGTACTGTGCCGGCCAATCGGCTTTCCTGGGGAAAAAGCCGCCATTGATTGCACCGGCCACTTTGGGGCGACCATCCTCCGTCTCTGTCGTGGTCGCCAGCACGTACTGGCCCATGTCATCGCCAAGTGCCTGGGTCTGCCAACCGAACGCCTCTTCGTAGAACGCAGACATTCGCGTCCGATCGTCATATGGCATCTCGAAGTGTACGACTGGGTTCATGATGGCCTCCGATAGGGTTGAAGGTGAAAGCGTCGATAAGTGCGATGTTTGTTTAGTCTGCAACTGAGGCACCTGCGAAGGTTGCCTCGAACGTTTCAAGCCGTGGCTTGAAACGCCTGATGGAATTGAACGGAGCCATGAGCGGAAGCCGTGCCAAGGAGCAGACAGAGGAAAAACTCTGGAGGAATCCCCTCAAGCACGAGTGCAGGATTGTTCGCAAATCCGAAACGGATGTAGAACGCCGGGTCGCCAACAAGCACGCACCCCGCTGCTCCGATCTTGCGCAGTTCGACAATACCTCTCTCCATAAGTGCCCGGCCGATACCACGGCGCTGCAGTTCCGGTTCGACCGAAATCGGGCCCAGCCCATACCAGCCGGCACTACCATCGCTGATGGTGACAGGAGACAGCGCAATATGCCCGACGATGCGGCCGGCCTCTTCGGCCACGAGAGAGACAGAAAGCGCATCGTCTGCACGCAGCGCACGGATGATGAACTGCTCGGTTTGAAGACTGTACGGATGGGAGAGAAAAGCGCGCCGAGTGACTTGCTCGATGGCGGCTTCGTCTGAAGGTTTTTCGGGGCGGATGGTTGCGGTCATGTTCAATTGGATGAAGGGCTGTTGGCTGCTAGCGTAGGAGGTAAGTGGCGCTCCGCCGGCTAGCCGGCGGACCGTCCCGCTTGACCGAAAGGTTAGGCATTACTGCCAAAACTTGTACCAAGGTTTTGCAGAGGCAGGCGATTTAGGCATGGTGGCAACAATTGGTGGTACTGTTTTACTACCCTCAATGAACCCATATACGGCAACGTTGAAGCCTATTTCAGCCCCAATTTGAGGGGCGCACTCTTTAACTATAAACGCGGTAGCCAAGGCTGCTGATTGCGCTGCCTGCTCCATAGTTAGGCCATTCTCCACGCATGTCTTTATGGCTTCTTCTTGTAATTTTGACAGCGCATTCAAAATATCCAACTGTGGCTCTTGTCCCCTTTGATCTTGTTGGCCACCCAATTTGGCTTGATCCAGAGAGATGTTTGATGCCGAAAGAAATGCCGCTAGCGTATTAATGAGTATTGGGCCTTTTTCGTTTGCCTCATCTGAAAGAAGCACAGAGCCAGGGGTTAAGCGTTCAAGTTGAAAGTTGAAGGAGCGCAGTAGAAGACTACCAGCCAAGCGTGCCGATGTTGAGATTGCTGTCTCGGGGTGAATTGCACGATTGCTACCGACTTTAGCTGCCACCAGATCGACCAGCTCTCCTGTGGCTTTGTTTTGTTGCGATGTGATATTCAACAAACTCTCCTATAGGCCTAACGTAGAGGTGACCGGCGCTGCGCGGCTTTATCGCGCAGCGTCCAGCGACCGGAGGGGGTGAGGGCGAGCGCTGGGTTAGCCATTTGGCTGAATGCTGTCGCGCAGCCATTGCAGTTGCCGATTAGGGATGGCGAACGCGCCCTTTTCGGGGTCGTTGAGTCCGATAACGACGCCTAATTCGGGTCGAAGAAGTTGAACAAGTTGTGCGCCAGATACCTTAATGGCTTCACCGCTTTGTACATTTTCGAGGCGCTCTAAATGCTCGGAGACAAGAACATAAGGCTTCTGATCTACGGGATTGTTAAAAACAGCAAAACCAAAATCCTTTGTTTGTTGCCCGCTGTCATTACGAATTACAACGACAAAAAACTGAGTGTTAACGAACCGTTCCCAGACAGGCATTAGCTCTCCGGTCCTCTTGGATGCATAAAGTACAGACTCAAAGGCGGTTTGGACAGCAGGTGGCGCAGGCATGGCTGGAGAAACAAGGCCGAGCGCTACGCCAATAGAGGTGATTAGTTTCTTCATGATGGCTAACGATGAAAGTAACCGGACGCCGCGCGAGGCTGGCAGCCAAAGCGATGACGCTTGCCGGCGGTCCGGTTGACTGGATTGTTATGAGTCACCACGGCA
>JAGTRV010000292.1 GCA_018262245.1 Pseudomonadota bacterium
TCGAGGCAGCCGATGGAAGCCTTACCCTGACCTATGACCAGACACACGGTTTGGCTTTCATGTTGAACACCTGCGAAGCCGCCCTTAATGCCATGCGTGAAGGCGAGGTGCGCCATGGCTGATTTTCAGACTTCGCTGCCTATGGTTTTCGAGCTCGCTCGCAAGGTGCAGGAAACCGGAAGGGCCAAAGACCTATCGCGTACGTTCTCGGGAACCGAGGACGAAATATCCGGTTATCACAATAACCTCAGGGGGGCCGCCGATGGCTTGGCAGACGCTGTTTGCGTTATTGGCGAGTTGATGGCTCAGCGAAATGGCGAAGATCTCGATGGGTCGAATGTCTATCGTCTTGGCTGGCTGCTGGTGACCATCGGAGAGATGTCGAACTTACTGAATGGCGAGCTGTTTGCCATTTCCGAGCGTTCGCATGGTGGAGGCGTCCATGGCTGAGTTCAACGCATCCAGCGAAAAGGCTGCCTGTATCCTACAGGCTATTGCCCATGCTGCAGACGCTGCCGATGATGATTGCGGCGATGTTCAGAAGTCGAGCAATTGGCTGGTCCTGATCGAAGCGGCCGCCAACCATGCACATTACCTGCTGACAGGGACCAACCTGGTCGAGGTGAGCGATGGCGCGTGATTCCAGATTTCGACGCCTGCATGGCATGACGCCAATTCCACCGGGCAAAACATTCAGCGACCTTCTGCCGACCTATGCCGGGGCAGAAAACGAAGTGCATCTTGGCGAGCCGAATTCCGAGTGTGCGAGCTGTCGAAAACCGTTCAACACGTTGCGAAAACGGCGCAAGGCAGTCCGGATGTATCCCGTTCGGTCGAAGGTGCCGGTGGCCTTTGCGTTCGATATCTGCGGGGCCTGCCTGGCGTTGTATCAGGCCGGTGGTGCATCCCGCGATGGTGTTCTTGCGGCGGTCGAGTCGTATTGCGACGGTGTGGAGGCTACGCAATGACGGCCTTCTATCCTGATGATTTCCGCAAAGCTCTGGTTCTGGCTGGCCTGCCCATGCTCAAGGGGGAACTGGTGGCCGATGGGGTCCTGCATCGCTACCAGGTGGAGGGCGACAAGTCCGGGAGCAAGAACGGCTGGTACGTATTGCACACCGATGCGCAGCCTTTCGGGGCTTTCGGTTCGTGGAAGACTGGCCAGTCTGAAACCTGGTCGCCTTCGTCGGCCGAGACAATGACCGAGGCCGAGCGGAGCGCGATGGCGGCGCGGATCGCCGCGGCGAAGTTGGCCCGTGATGCCGAGCAGGCAGCAGTCCATACGTCTGCACGGCAGCGGGCGCAAGCGCTGTGGGAGAAGGCCAAGCCTGCCGATGGCACCCATGCCTATCTGGTCAGGAAGGGCGTTCCGGCCTATGGGATCAAGTTGCTCCGGCAGCAGTTGGTTGTTCCCTTGCGCGATGTCGACGGCACGTTGCACAGCCTCCAATTTATCGGCGCCGACGGCCGCAAGACCTTCCTGACCGGAGGGCGCAAGCGCGGCTGCTATCACGCCATCGGCCGCCCGGCGGCAGCGCTGTGCATCTGCGAGGGCTACGCTACCGGGGCAACCATCTACCAGGCGACCGGCAACGCAACGGCGGTTGCCTTTGATGCGGGCAACCTTCAGCCTGTGGCCAAGGCGCTACGGCAGAAGTTTCCACGCTTGACGCTGGTCATTGCTGCCGACAACGACACCGAAACACCGGGCAATCCCGGGGTGACGGCGGCGCATGCGGCCGCCCGGGCGGTGGGCGGGGTGTTGGCGGTGCCGAAATTCGGCGAGGTGGCCCATGTCTGAGTTATCCGACTTCAACGACCTGGCCCGGGTGGCCGGCGGCGGCGCAGTCGCGGCGACGATCGGCGCGGCGATCGCTACCCATCAGGCGCCCCACGGGAACGCTACGGCGCGTGATGCCGAGGTCCGCCAGATCGGCGAGAACTGGCCTGATCCGATCCTGCCCGGCAAGGTGCCGGTGCCGGAGATCCCGGTCGACGTGTTGCCGACCTGGGTCAAGGACATGGCCGGCGCCGTGGCGCAATCGACGCAGACGCCGCCGGCCCTAGCGGTGATGGTGGCGCTGTCGGTGCTGGCCACCTGCCTGCATCGCCGGTTCGAGGTGGCGCCCTGGGGCGAGGATGACGATTACACCGAGCCCTTGAGCCTCTGGACCCTGACGGCGCTGCCTAGTGGCAGCCGCAAGACGGCGGTGATTGGCGCGATGGCGGCGCCCCTGGTGCATTGGGAAAAGCTCGAGCGCGACCGACTACGGCCGGAAATCGCCCGCAATCATGCGGCGCGCCTGGTGGCCAAGAAACGGATCGAGAAGCTGACCAAGGATGCCGTGAACGCCGAGAACGACCAGGACCGGGAACGCATCCGCAAGCTGATCGAGGAAGAGGAAAGCAACATGCCGGCCGATATCCGGGCGCCGCGTCTCTTCACTGGCGATGTGACGGCCGAACGCCTGCAGGCGCTCCTGGTGGAACACGCCGAGCGCATGGCGGTGCTGAGCGACGAGGCCGGCATTTTCCTGATCATGGCCGGGATGTACTCGGGCGGAATGGCGAGCCTGGACGTATTCCTGCAGGGCCATGCCGGCATGCCAATGCGGGTGGATCGCGCCGACCGCTGCGCCCACGTCGACCGGCCGGCCCTGACCTTCGGCCTGGCCCTGCAGCCGGGCGTGCTGGCGGACGTGGCGAGCAGCCGGCGCTTTCGGGATAGCGGCCTGCTGGCCCGCTTCCTGTTCGCCATGCCTGACAGCAATGTTGGCCAGCGGGATGTGCGGCGGCGCTGGTCGATCCCGAGCTACGTGCAGAAGGAATACGAAGCGCGCCTGCATGGCCTGCTCGATGGTCGCCAGCTAGTGGCCAGCAAACCGCGTGTGCTGGGCCTGACCGAGCCGGCGCGGGAGGCCTGGCTCGATTTCGCCGACGAGATCGAGAAGCAGCAGGGCGAGCGGGGCGCGATGGAATCCATTGCCGACTGGTCGAGCAAGCTGCCCGGCGCGGCGGCGCGGATCGCGGCGCTGCTTGAGCTGGCAGAGTCTGGACCATCTGCCGAGAGCGTCAGCCTGGAGGCCACGGAAAAGGCGGTGAAGCTGTGCCGCTTGCTGATCGACCATGCTCATGCTGCCTTTGGTCTGCTGGGTGCCGATGCTACCGACACAGACGCCACGGCGATTGTGAAGTGGGCGCAGGATGGCGCGCATCTGTCGTTCAGCCGGCGCCAGTGCCAGAAGGCCATGGAGGGCAGGTTCCGGAGTGTCGAGCGCTTGGAGAAAGCCCTGGAGCGCCTGGCACAAAGCGACGTGGCCAGGATCGACAAGGTGCCAAACAAAGGCGCTCCCCCGACCACCATGATCCGGATGAATCCCAAGCTGTTTGTCGAGAAAGGCTAGTCTGTCGCCATGAAACCTATATTAAGTATCTTTATCTTTATATTCAGCGTGTTGCGTGTTGGAAGGTATAGACAAACGACAAAGTCGACAAACTCGACAAACTGCCCAATAAATAAGCGTCTGTCGACAT
>JAGTRV010000119.1 GCA_018262245.1 Pseudomonadota bacterium
CGCCCGGGTACTCGGCCGCCCGTGAATGCGCGTCAGTTCGACCAGGCAATCCAACAGAGGGTCATGATGCAGGATATCTTCCCGCACCCCGGAGACACCGACGCCCACAGACCCACTCGAAACTTCGCTCATGCCGCTCCCTGATTTTTGGCGATTCTAGCTTGGCTTGATAATTGCTGTTCAAAGAAATGTAAAAAGGCGGCCGAGACCGCCTTTTTCACGAAAGCGCCCGGCCGATCAAGCGATCAGCGGAACGATCAGCAGGGCCACCAGATTGATGATCTTGATCAGCGGATTAACGGCCGGACCAGCCGTATCCTTATACGGATCGCCAACGGTATCGCCGGTCACGGCAGCCTTGTGGGCTTCCGATCCCTTGCCACCAAAATGACCGTCCTCGATGTACTTCTTGGCGTTATCCCACGCACCACCGCCGGTGGTCATCGAAATGGCCACGAACAAACCGGTGACGATAGTACCGACCAGCAGACCACCCAGCGCCTGAGGTCCAAGCACCAGACCAACAACGATCGGCACGGCCACCGGCAGGATGGACGGAATCATCATTTCCTTGATGGCCGCAACGGTCAGCATATCGACGGCACGGGAATAGTCCGGCTTGGCCGTCCCTTCCATGATGCCGGGGATTTCCTTGAACTGGCGGCGCACTTCCATGACCACGGCGCTGGCCGATCGACCCACTGCCTCCATCGCCATCGCACCGAACAGGTAAGGAATCAGGCCACCAATGAAGAGGCCGATGATCACCAGATGGTTCGACAGATCGAAGGTAAACACCTTGCCGGAAGCGGCTTCCAGACCGTGCGTGTAATCGGCGAACAGCACCAGCGCAGCCAGACCGGCGGAACCGATGGCATAGCCCTTGGTCACGGCCTTGGTCGTATTGCCAACCGCATCGAGCGGATCGGTCACGTTGCGTACTTCCTTCGGCAGTTCGGCCATTTCGGCGATACCACCGGCGTTGTCGGTGATCGGACCGTAGGCATCAAGCGCCACGACGATACCCGCCATCGACAGCATGGACGTAGCGGCAATGGCGATACCGAACAGCCCCCCCATCGCGAAGGCCGCATAGATTGCGGCGCAGACGGAGAGTACCGGCCAGGCACAAGCCTTCATCGAGACGCCGATACCGGCGATGATGTTGGTCGCGTGACCAGTCTGGCAGGACGAAGCCACATGCTTCACAGGTGCGTAGTCGGTACCGGTGTAGTACTCGGTAATCCAGACCAGCGCAGCGGTCAGCACCAGACCGACGACCGAGCAGCCGAACATCGTCATGGTATTGATCGTAGTGCCATCGGGCAGCGTGGCACCAGCCCCGATCAACCATGAGGTAATCGGGTAATAGGCTGCCAGCGCCAGCACCCCGGCAACAATCAAGCCGCGATAGAGGGCCGCCATGATCTTGCCGCCTTCGGTCGCCTTGACGAAATAGCAGCCGACAATGGAAGCAATGATCGAGACGCCACCCAAGGCCAGCGGATAGAGCACGAGATTTTCACCCAGGCCGGGGACCGACTTGATGGTCAGCGCGGCCAGCACCATCGTGGCAACCACGGTCACCGCATAAGTTTCGAACAGGTCGGCCGCCATACCGGCGCAGTCACCGACGTTGTCGCCAACGTTATCGGCGATAACGGCCGGATTGCGCGGGTCGTCCTCAGGAATGCCGGCTTCGACCTTACCGACCAGGTCGGCGCCGACGTCGGCACCCTTGGTGAAGATACCGCCACCGAGTCGGGCAAAGATGGAGATCAGCGAAGAACCAAAGGCCAGACCAACCAGCGGCTCGATGATGTGGTGCAGGTCAGCCCCCGGCGCAGCGGTCGACTTCAGGAAAGCAAAGTAGCCGGCCACGCCGAGCAGGCCAAGGCCAACCACCAGCATGCCGGTAATGGCGCCCCCCTTGAAAGCCACATCCAGCGCCGCAGCGATGCCACTGCGGGCAGCTTCAGCCGTCCGGACATTGGCACGCACGGAGACATTCATGCCGATGAAGCCGGCCGCACCGGAGAGCACGGCACCAATCAGGAAGCCGAAAGCGGTCAGCCAACCGAGCTTGGGAATGAGCCCGATCACCAGGAAGAGAATGACGCCGACCATCGCGATGGTCTTGTACTGGCGGCTGAGATACGCTTCCGCCCCCTGCTGGATGGCTTTGGCGATCTCCTGCATACGCTCGTTGCCAGCGGGCAACGCGAGGATCTGTCGACTGGAAATCCAGCCATACAGGACTGCCAACACGGCGCAACCAAGCGCCAGCAACAACGCTGTACTCATTACTCCCCCTCCTTGGTTAACAACGAAATCAAATGGTGAAAATCTCCAGCTTTTTGGCGACGGAAATATTCTTCAAGCGGATGTAATCCGGCAGACCGTTGCGATACGGCGGCGGCTCCTCGCCATCAATCAACGGCTGCAGGTAGGTCCGACACGCATCGGTGATATGGAAGCCATCCGGCGAGATGAACTCGGGCGGCATCTTGCGCTCGACGTTGGCGATCTCGGCCAGCGGCGCGTCGCCGATTTGCCAGCGATACGGCGCATCGGCCAGACGCTCGATCGTCGCCATCACCGCATTCTTGCCCTGCAAGGCCAGATCGACGGCGGCAACACCCAACGCATGCGCCTGATCCAGATCGGTTTTCGAGGCCAGATGACGGGCCGAGCGCTGCAGGTAATCGGCCAGCGCCCAGTGATACTTGTAACCCAGTTTGTCCTTGATCAATTGGGCCACCATCTGGCCAACGCCACCCAGTTGCGAGTGCCCGAAAGCATCCTTGGTCCCGGACTCGGCGATCAGATTGCCGGCCGCATCGGACAAGCCTTCCGAAACCGCAACGGTGCAGTAACCGTATTGCTTGACGCACTCATCGACGCGAACCAGGAAACGCTCCGGATCGAACGGCACCTCCGGGAAGAGCAGGATATGCGGCGGTTCGCCGGCATTTTCGGACGCCAGGCCGCAGGCGGCGGTAATCCAGCCGGCATGGCGGCCCATCACTTCCAGCACAAAAATCTTGGTCGAGGTGCGCGCCATCGAGGCCACGTCGTAGCCGGCCTCGCGAATCGAAGTCGCCACGTACTTGGCGACCGAACCGAAGCCGGGGCAACAGTCGGTATGCGGCAGGTCGTTATCGACCGTTTTCGGCACGCCGACGCAGACGACCGGGTAACCCATTTTCTCGGCGATCTGCGACACCTTCCAGGCAGTATCCATGGAATCGTTGCCGCCGTTGTAGAAGAAATAGCCGATGTCGTGCGCCTTGAAGACCTCGATCAGGCGTTCGTATTGCGCCCGATGCTGCTCCAGGCTTTTCAGCTTGTAACGACAGGATCCGAATGCGCCGCCCGGCGTGTGCCGCAGGCGGGCGATGTCCTCGTCGGATTCAAGGCTGGTATCAATCAGGTCTTCCGTCAGCGCCCCGATGATGCCATCGCGCCCGGCGTAGACTTTCCCGATTTTCTCGGGATGCCGGCGTGCTTCCTGGATCAGGCCGCACGCCGTGGCGTTGATGACGGCGGTTACGCCCCCCGACTGCGCGTAGAAGGCATTTTTCGCCGCCATCTTTAGCTCCTTATTTCAGCGCTTCAAAAACGCTCTTGGTGATGTTGTCGACGCTACCGACGCCGGCCACCTTGCGCACCTTGGGGGCCTTGGCATCGCCTTCGGCCGCCCACTTGCCGTAGAAATCAACCAGCGGCTTGGTTTGCGAATGGTAGATTTCCAGACGTTTTTTGACGGTTTCTTCCTTGTCGTCGTCACGCTGCACGAGCGGTTCGCCGGTCACGTCGTCGATGCCTTCAACCTTCGGTGGGTTGAACTTGACATGATAGGTACGGCCCGAAGCCAGGTGAGCGCGGCGACCAGCCATGCGCTCGACGATGTCGCTGTCCGGCACGTCGATTTCGAGGACGAATTCGATCGGCACGCCGGCATCCTTCATGGCCTGAGCCTGGGGGATGGTGCGCGGGAAGCCATCGAACAGGTAACCGTTCTTGCAATCGTCCTGGGTCAGGCGATCCTTGACCATACCGATGATCACGGCATCCGGCACCAGGCCGCCTGCATCCATGTGCTTCTTGGCTTCGAGACCCAGCGCGGTGCCAGCCTTGACCTGGGCACGCAACATGTCGCCGGTGGAAATCTGCGGAATGCCAAACTGCTTGGAAATGAAAGTGGCTTGCGTTCCCTTACCGGCGCCAGGTGCGCCCAACAGAATCAATTTCATGAAAAGTCCCTCGGTTTTGTCTAAGAAATTCTTGTTATCGGCTTCAATGCTGGCCGCTCTCTAGAAGCGGAAAATTACTCGCAATTATTGGCACGGTCAAACAGTTTGCGCATCCGCTCTGCGTCTTCGGGCGTATCGACGCCGGGCGCCGGGGCAGCGTCGATCAGCGTCACGCTGATCCGGTAGCCATGCCACAACGCACGCAGTTGCTCCAGCGACTCAAAATGCTCGGTGGGTGCCGGCATCAATCCGGCATAGGCCTTCAAAAAACTGGCCCGATAGGCATACAAGCCAACGTGGCGATAAGCCGGGAAGTTGGCCGGCAGGGTTTCGCCGCCGTCCTCTTTGGCAAAATGATCGCGGGCATAGGGAATCGGCGCCCGGGAAAAGTAGGCCGCATCGCCATCCGCCCGGCAAACCACCTTGACGACGTTCGGATTGAAGAAATCCGCCGCATCGGTAATCGGGTGGGCCACCGTCGCGATATCGGCACCGCTGGCCGCCAGCTGGCGCGCCGTCTGGATGATCACTTCCGGCTCGATCAGCGGCTCGTCGCCCTGCACATTGACGATGATGGTGTCACCGGCCCAGCCACGCTGCTCGACCACTTCAGCCAGACGATCGGTCCCCGTGGCGTGGTCGCTGCGCGTCATCAGGGCGGCAACTTCGTGCGCTTCTGCTGCAGCACGAACCTCCAGGTGATCAGTCGCCACCCAGATTTCCTCTGCGCCGGACAGTCGAGCCCGCTCAGCCACCCGGACGACCATCGGCTTACCGCCGAGATCGAGCAACGGTTTGGCCGGCAAGCGGGTCGACGCGTAACGGGCCGGAATGACGATCTTGAAAGCCAGACCGGACATTACTGCCCGTCCGCCGTCAGCTGGCGCGCTTCGTCCTCGAGCATGATGGGAATATCGTCACGGATCGGGAAAGCCAGCTTACACGGCTTGCAGACCAGCTCCTTCTCGGCCTTGCGGTGTTCGAGATTGCCCTTGCAAATCGGGCAGACGAGAATATCAAGCAATCTGGCGTCCACGAAGTTTCTCCACGATTAAGTCAATCAGGGCCGGCGAAAGCTCGGCCTCGACAGGTAAAACCCAAGTTTCACCCGCCGTCATTCCTGCACATTTTACTGCATCCTTCTCGGTCATCAGCAGGATGCCGTCTTTGGCAAATGCCAGATCGGCCGCAACATAGCGATGATGATCCGGAAACGGATGGGTTTCGCACGACAACCCCAAGGATTCCAGCGTCCGGAAGAAGCGCTCCGGATTGCCGATACCAGCCAGCGCATAAAGCCGCCCCCGGTCACGCAGACTCTCGGCAGAAGCTGTCTGGCCAGCAACGTCGAGGCGATAGAACGAGGCGGGCTTGAGACTCATCTCAAAGCTCGGCGTCGCGGTCGGCAGGCAGGTTTCCGGCCGGCCGTTGCAAATGACTGCATCGGCGCTCGCCAGCCGCGACACTGGCTCGCGCAATGGCCCAACCGGCAGCCGCCAGCCATTGCCGGCACCACGGGCATCAAAGACGACGAGTTCGACGTCCCGCGCCAGGGCGTAATGCTGCAAACCGTCGTCGCAGAGCACGACATTCACTTCCGGGTGGGCAGCCAGCAAGGCCTCGCCGGCAACTGCACGATGACGTCCAACCCAGACGGGAACCCCGCTGCGCCGGGCGAGCAGCAAGGGTTCGTCGCCAACTTCCTCCGGCCGCGATTGTGCAGAAACCGCCCTGACCTCATTCCCGGAACGGCCATAGCCACGGCTGACAATGCCCGGTCGCCAGCCACGATCGCGCAACTGACGAGCCAGCCATAGGGTCAGCGGTGTCTTGCCCGCCCCGCCGACGATGATGTTGCCCACCACGATGACCGGCACCGGCAGGCGTTTGGGTTTGGCCAACAGGCGATTGAGCGCACTCAAGCCGACATACAGCCAGGTAAGCGGCAGCAAAAGCCACAACGCCGGCGTCAGCCGGCGTTGATCGAACCACTGTCGCTGTAGCCAGCGCGCCAGCATCAGCGATTCTGGGTGGCGAAGGAAATGTGTGGATAACCGGCCGTCTGCGCCGCCTGCATCACGTCGACCACGCTTTGATGCGTCGCCTTGGCGTCGGCATTGATGACGATCAGCGGATCCTCACGGCTACCGGCAGCCCGGCGCAAGCCATCAGCGATGCTCTTGACGTCGGTGGTGGCCAGCGGCGATTTATTGACCAAGACCTGACCACTGGCGGTCACGGCGACATCGACCTCGTTCGGCTGCTCGGCCTGCTTGCTGGCATCGGCCGTCGGCAGGTTGATTTCCAGCCCGGAGAACTTGGCGTAAGTGGTGGTCAGCATCAGGAAGATGATGATGACCAGCAACACGTCGATCATCGGGATCAGGTTGATTTCCGGCTCTTCCCGGCTACGGCCGCGCTGAAAATTCATGACTTACTTCCGGTCACCGTGCATGTACTCGACGAGGCGAACGGCCTGCTGCTCCATCTCGACCACAAAGCCGTCGGCCAGCGCCCGGAAATGCCGCCAGGCAATCAGGCTGGGAATGGCGATGACCAGACCGAAGCCGGTGTTATACAGCGCAACGGAAATACCGTGGGCCAGTTGCATCGGGTTAGCGCCGCTCGGCGACTGCGAACCGAAAATCTCGATCATCCCGACCACGGTGCCGAACAGACCCATCAGCGGGCTGATCGAGGCGATGGTACCGAGTGTCGTCAGATAACGATTCAGCTCATGGGAAACTGCGGAACCGGCCTCCTCGATCGACTCCTTCATGATCTCGCGGGTCGAATTGACGTTGCGCAAACCGGCGGAAAGGACACGACCGAGCGGTGAGTGGCCTTCGAGCTCTTCCAGTAGCTTGTCGTTGTTGGCGCCACGCTTGAACTCGCCAACCGCACGCTGCAGCAGACCGTGCGGCACCACTTTGGAGCGACGCAAGGCAACCACACGCTCGATAATCAGCGCCACGGAAATAATCGAAGCCAGTAACAAGGGCCAGATGGGCCAACCGGCCGCCTTTACGATTTCAATCACTTGTCAGATTCCTTGGTGGAAATTTAGCCCGCAATTTTGCCCTGCCCTCCGCCACAGAGCAAGCGACGAAATAGCGCCCTTGCCGCGGCTTATCCCCAAAAGCTGTGGATAAGTCTGTGAATCAGTTGTCATCAACGATGCTAAACCCTACCCCACAAAGGACTTTTCCTGCTCTGCCAAAAAACAAGGCACATAGTTTGCGCCTTTTAAAATCATATACTTAAGAAAATTTCACCCTGTCAACAAGGGACATATCTTTTCGGCTGCAGGTTACAATCCGATCATGCCAGCGCCCACCTCACCTGTCAGTAACACAGTCCTCAGCGTCGCCAGTCTCAACCGCCTGGTAAGGGACTGTCTGGAATCGGCTTTTCCACTGACCTGGGTCGGTGGCGAGATTTCCAACCTGACCTATGCCTCGTCCGGACACGTCTATTTTTCGCTGAAGGACAGCAATGCCCAAGTTCGCTGCGTGATATGGCGAAGTCGAGCCCAGTTGCTGGGCTGGCGCCTGGAAAATGGCCAGAAGATTGAAGCACGGGCGCTGGTTTCTTTTTACGAACCGCGCGGCGAATTCCAGCTCAACATCGAATCCGTCCGCCGGGCCGGCCAGGGCGATCTTTTCGAGCGCTTCCTGCGCCTGAAGGCACAGCTCGAAGCCGAGGGCCTGTTCGCCCCCGAAAGCAAACGCCCGATTGCCCCGTTTCCCCGGCACATTGCGATTGTCAGCAGCCTGCAGGCCGCCGCGTTGCGCGATGTATTGACCACCCTGCATCGACGGGCGCCCCACCTGCACATCACCATCTTCCCCAGCCTCGTCCAGGGCGAAGGCGCCAGTCAAAAAATAGCCGAAGCCCTCGGCCTGGCCAGCGCCAGCAACTGCGACACGATCATCCTGTGCCGTGGCGGCGGCAGCATCGAAGACCTGTGGGCTTTCAACGAAGAGTGTGTTGCCCGCGCCATTCGCGCTTCAGCCATTCCAGTGATTGCCGGCGTTGGTCACGAAACCGACTTTACGATTGCTGATTTCGCTGCCGATTTGCGCGCCCCGACACCAACGGCTGCCGCCGAGCTGGTCAGTCCCGACCGCGATAGCCTGCTCACCCGCCTCAGCCAACTTGAAGGCCAACTCCAGCGACGGGTGGAGCGTGGGCTGGCCGATCAGCAACAGCGTATTGACTGGCTGGGTAGCCGGCTGGTTCACCCGGCTGAACGGATTCGCCTGCGCCAGCAGGAAAACGAGGCGCTCAGCCAGCGCCTGCAACGCGCCCTGCTCCGCCAGATGGATCACGCCCGTCTGCAGCTGACCACCCTCGGCCAGCGCCAGGCGACGGCACGGCCGCGCCCTGAGTTGCTGGCCAGAACGTTGGAACACTTGCGCCATCGACTGGGCAAACAGACCCAATGGGCACTTTCTCAACATTCCGGGAAACTTAATTCGCTGTCCAGCAGTCTCAAGCAACTGGATCCGCATGCGGTACTGACCCGGGGTTATGCGCTGGCGATTGGCCCTGATGGCCGAGCCATCCGCAATGCCTCAGCACTAACGCCCGGCGACGCCCTCAAACTCAGCTTTGCTCAAGGCACGGCGACCGCGACCGTCAATCAGGTTGTGGCGATGCCCGAAGCTGACTAGAATTTTCGTTTCACCCCTTAAATACAACGGAGAATATCAATGGAACATCAACTGCCCCAGCTGCCGTACGCCAAGGATGCCCTCGCCCCGCACATGTCGGCCGAGACCTTCGATTACCACTACAGCAAGCACCATCAGGCTTATGTCACCAACCTGAACAACCTGATCAAGGGTACCGAGTACGAAAACCTCGACCTCGAAGCCATCGTCAAGAAGGCACCGGCTGGCGGCGTTTATAACAATGCAGCCCAGGTCTGGAACCACAGCTTCTTCTGGAACTGCATGAAGCCGAACGGCGGCGGCGCTCCGGCTGGCGCGCTGGCTGCTGCCATCAATGCCAAGTGGGGCTCGCTGGATGCCTTCAAGACCGCCTTCCAGACCTCCGCGGTCGGCAACTTCGGTTCCGGCTGGACCTGGCTGGTCAAGAAGGCCGACGGCTCCCTCGACATCGTCAACATGGGCGCTGCCGGCACCCCGCTGACCACCGGCGACAAGGCCCTGCTCTGCGTCGACGTCTGGGAACACGCCTACTACATCGAC
>JAGTRV010000293.1 GCA_018262245.1 Pseudomonadota bacterium
ATTCGAGTCAATCAAAATACTCACCCGGCGGTTTCTGGCACGCCCTTCCACGGTGGTATTCGTTTCAAGCGGCCGTGTCTCGCCATAACCAATTGCTGTCAGCCTTTCCGCCCCCACGCCGCCATCATTAAATAGCCGCAGCACGGTGGTGGCGCGCATTGCTGACAATTCCCAATTGGACGGAAATTGCGCTGTTGCAATCGGCACATTGTCAGTATGGCCTTCAATCGTAATGGGAAAGTCCGAAGCGGCAAGGACTTGAGCGATAGCCAGCATCGCGCTGATCGATGCGCTCTGCAGCTTGGCCTGACCAGCAGGAAAAAGAATGCTGTCATTAATTTCAATCGTCACGCCACGACTGGTTTCAAGAAGACGCACTTTCCCTTGAGCAACCAAGGGCTGCAAGGCCTGCATGATATCGCCGGCCATATTT
The DNA here is from genome assembly GCA_018262245.1 of Pseudomonadota bacterium. GTDB lineage: Bacteria > Pseudomonadota > Gammaproteobacteria > Burkholderiales > Rhodocyclaceae > Azonexus. Next base: position 434 of record JAGTRV010000293.1, read on the forward strand.
TTCATTTTCTGTCTTTGCTCTATCTTTCTCTGATCGGGCAATTTATCGGGCTTGGCGATCGGCCTGGGCGGAATCGGCGGAGCACCTTGAATCACCGCAATCGGCTGCCCTCCCGGTTGGCCGGTCACATTCTTGAAGGCATTGGTCAGCGAATTTGACAACACCTTGTACTTCCCTTCGTTAACCGATGAGATTGCATACATCACAACGAAGAACGCAAATAGAAGGGTAATGAAGTCGGCGTAAGAGACAAGCCAGCGCTCGTGGTTCTCGTGCTCCTCTTCACGACGACGCCGAGCCATTAGTTCAGGTAGCCTTTCAGACGGCCTTCAATGATCCGCGGGTTGTCACCGACGGCTATACCCACCAGTCCATCAACGAGCATTTCGCGGGTCGAAACCATCCGTAGAATGTAGTACTTGAGCTTGGCGGCAATCGGCAGATAGACCAGATTAGCCAATCCGACACCATAGATCGTCGCCACGAAGGCAACGGCGATCCCCGCCCCCAGCTTGGTTGGGTCAGAAAGGTTTTCCATCACGTGGATCAGCCCCATTACGGCACCAAGAATCCCGATAGTCGGGGAATAACCACCGGCCGCCTCCCATATCTTTGCGGACTGGCGCCACTCGTCTTCAAAGGTATTGATTTCGACTTCGAGCAATTCGCGGATACGCTCCGGGTCTGCACCATCGACCAATAGCTGCAGCCCCCTGCGGGCGAACTCGTCCTTGATCGCAGGAATATAGTTCTCCAGCGCCAACAAACCCTCTCGCCGCGAGAGTTGGCTCCAGTTCAATATCTGTTCAATCAGGCGCTTTTGTTCGATCACTGGCGGAACCCACACCCATTTGGCCATCTTCATGCCTCGCCTGAAGATGTGAATCGGGCTCTGCAACAAGACTGCCCCCAAGGTCCCACCGAGAACAATAAGCAGGGCTGTTGGCTGAACCAATGATCCAACATGGCCACCTTCGAGAATTTGACCACCAATGATCGCGAATAGACCAATGGCAATACCGGCCAGACTGATCTTATCCATCAAGCCTTCTCCTTGCGGCGCTTCGCAGCTTTCGGAATTTCTCCAACGATCTGGCTACGCAAGCGGGCAATGGCCTGCGTATGCAACTGACAGACCCGAGACTCAGTAACGCCCATGACCTCACCGATTTCCCGAAGATTGAGATCCTGCTCGTAATACAAGGCCATCATCATCTTCTCCCGCTCAGGGAGCTCGCCAATCGCCGTAATCAGCGTAGCCTTGACGCTTTTATCTTCCAGGATGGCGGCTGGATCAGCCGCATTGTCAGTAAAGTGGCGCTCAAGAAAACCCTCGTCGCCCTCTCCCGCCAAGTCGTCAAAATAGACCAGTTGATGACCGCGTGCATCTTGCAGGGTCTTTTGGTAGTCAGCAAGTGACATGCCGAGCGCCTCGGCCAGTTCCTTCTCGGATGGAACTCGACCGTGTTCGTGCTCAAGTTGATTGATCGCCGTTTCTATGCGCCGCAACTCACGACGAAGATTCCGCGGCAACCAGTCGTTTTCACGCAATCCATCGAGCATGGCACCACGGATGCGCTGTGTGGCATAGGTTTCGAATTGGGCGCCAAAACCTTCCTGAAAGCGATCAATCGCATCTAGCAAGCCGATCATGCCGTTTTGAACCAGATCGTCAAACTGTACGCTGGGCGGCAGACGCGCCATCAAGTGATAGGCGATACGCTTCACCAGCGGCACGAAGCGCTGAACCAACTGTTCCCTGTCAGGCTGCCCGGCAGCGGTATACATCAAGCTCGAAGTACGTTGGGTGTTATGCGTTGGCTCAAGTGTAACAGTTGCTGCATGAAATGCTCGACCCCTCCCGCTTCGCTTTCACTTCGCTGCCAATAAAGCATGTCAGAAGCAATATCGCGAAATGCAGCTGCGGCGGGTGAATCAGGCGCCTGAACAAGCACAGGGCGACCTAGCTGCGCCGATTGGCGGAGCGCGTCGTCGAGCGGGATCGCACCAGCATAATCCAGACGGGCAATAGCTCGCTGGGCAGCTACCTGAGCGATATTTTCATATATCGAGCGTGCATCCGGCTGGCTACGTACTTTATTGACCAGAATACGAAAATGCTTGCGCGAAAAGGCGTGACTGACCTTCTTGATCAAGGAATAGGCTTCGGTGATCGAAGCACTGCTGCCGGACAGGACAACGACGGCCTCCTGAGAAGCCAGTCCGAATGGCGAAAAACCATTGGGATGCCCCATGCTGGCATCGACAAGGATTACGTCGATTGGTCGCTCCAGACCAGACATGGCATCAAGCAAGGTTTGTTGCTGCGTCAGGGACAAGCGACCAAGTTTCTTTACGGCACGTGCCGCCGGTAAAACCCGCAGGCCGTGCATCGGCTGCAGCAGAACCTGCGACAAAGGCAATTCCCGTTGCACCACGTTGAGCAAGTCACTCCGGGCGACCAAGCCAAAGGTGGAAGCTATGTCATCACCAGGCGCATGCTCGTCGATGATCAGCACTTCCTTGCCGAGCCGGGCCAGCGCCACGCCAATATTGGCAACTGCCACGCTACGACCAACACCCTCGCATCCCGCCACGAAGGTGACGACCTGTAACTGCTGGCCACCACCCAACAAGCGACGCAGCCCAGCGGCCTGATCGACGCGAAAATCAGCCACGACGTCCTCCGACCGCAACCATGCCCGCATTGGCCATCATCAGTCCAGGCTCCACACCATCGTATTTATGGGGAGAGCTTTCCGGCACGTCCTTGAAGGCCCGGTGCAGCAGGTAGCTGCGGTTCGGCAAATGCAGATCCTCCGGCACGCGCTGACCGTTCGATACGTACAACAGCTTCAGGTTGTGACGCATGATCACGTCAAGCGCAGTGGCCAGGCTGGCAGCCTCATCGATCTTGGTCAGGATGCAACCCGCCAGGGTATCACCCGCATAGGCACGCACCACATCGTCCAGCGTATCGCCACGCGAGGTCGAGTTTAACAGCAACAGGCGCTGCACCGCGCAACCGGCAAGCATGTCCGTCAACTCCGGGACCAGCTTGTCCTTCTGGCTCATCCCCAT
>JAGTRV010000294.1 GCA_018262245.1 Pseudomonadota bacterium
TTTGCCGCGCTGGCCATGGGCATGAATGCGGTTGTCACGGCAATCTGCCTGCCCATCTTATTGCCGCTGCTGCGCTAAGCTCGTTGCCCCGCCACCTCGGCCAACGGCATAAATCCCCCCAAATCCGGGTTGATTTGTGCCAATACCCAATGCACTTAGGGTAAGTACCAATGGCCGAGCGCACGCCTACCACCAAGAATTGGCTCATGTTCCCGCTCCTCCCCAATGCCGCCCCCCGCCAGAATTGGTTATGGCTTGCACCGTATGTTGCGATTGGCATTTTCGCCATGGCCATGCTGATCCTGACCGGGCTGCTGCAATGGCGTGAACTGGACACGGCTCGCTCCGCGCTGGAAGGCGACATGCACTGGGCGGAACGGACCATCGAAAACCGCCTGCACGCCCATCAGGATCTGCTCAGCGAGCTTGGCCGCGAACAGGAATTCAAGCAACTGACCTATGAATCGTTCCAGGTCAAGGCCACGCGCTATGTGCGCGATGCCCCCGAAATCCAGGCCATCATCTGGGTCGATACCGATGGCAAGGTGGAATGGGTCGCCCCCAATGAATCGACGGCCACCTTCGTCGGCGAACAACTCAGCGGCGCCCGCCTGGCTGCCCTGCAGGAAGCCCTGCGCGTACGGCGTACGGTCGTCTCGCCCGACTATCGGGATGGCACGCAACGCCCCGCCCACGACATCATCCTGCCAGTCCAGCGGGGTAGTGCCGACATCGGCGCCTTCATTGCCCTGCAATCGCTGGAAACCCTGCTCCGCGCCACGCTGCCCACCGTCTTCACAGCCCGCTACAGCCTGACCGTGCTCGATGCAGCCAACCGGGAGGTGCTCAGCAACTCGTCGGTCAAACCCACCGACCGCCAGCTTTCGGGCACCATCAGCCTCGAACTGCCGAACAATCGCCTCGGCCTGAACATCGTGGCCTATCGGGTCGGCGGTGCCTGGCTCCCCTTCGTCCCGGCCGGCCTGATCATCATCCTGACCCTGATCGCCACGATCACCCTGATCAAGTTGCGCCAGCACGCCAGACACCGGGCCGCAACGGAAGAAGAGTTGCGCGCCGCCTACGCCTTCCGGCAAGCCATGTCCGAATCGCTGATCACCGGTCTGCGCGCCATCGACCTCGAAGGGCGGATCACCTTCGTCAACGCCGCCTTCTGCCGGATGACCGGCTTCGACGAAAGCGAACTGGTCGGCATCAAGCCCCCCTATCCCTACTGGCCGCCGGAAGAGTTCAACCGCCTGCAGCACAACATCGACACTGCGTTGGCCGGGAACCGATGGCCAGCAGATGGGCTGGATGGCCTCGATGAACGACATTACCGAGCCCAAGCGAGTCCGCGTCGAACTCGAACGGGCCCATGAACGTTTCGTCACCGTGATCGACGGCCTCGACTCGGCGGTGCACGTCGCCGATGTGCAAACCGGTGAAATTCTCTTTGCCAACCGGGCTTTCCAGAATATTTTCGGCTTCGATACCGTTGGCCGCAATTCGGCCCAGGTCACCGCCCCCTGCCGCCCCAATCCGGAATGGCTGGCCCGCGACCCGCTACAGATCAGCGCCGAGGAATTGCCTTGCGAACTGTTCGATGGCGAAATCCAGCACACCCTGTCCGGCCACTGGTACCACCTGCACGAACGCGCCATCCGCTGGGTTGACGGCCGCACCGTGCGCGTCCAGATCGGCGCCGACATCACCGACAAGAAGCACATCGAGGAAGTCAATCTGCAACAGCAAAAGCGCCTCGAACAGACCTCGCGCCTGATCACCATGGGCGAAATGGCTTCATCGCTGGCCCACGAACTGAACCAACCGCTGTCAGCCATCGCCAATTATTGCGCCGGCTGCGTCAAACGCATGCAGGCCGGCAACTACCGGCTGGATGACCTGCTTGCTGCCATGCAGAAGGCCTCCAGTCAGGCCGAGCGGGCCGGCAAGATCATTCGCCGGATGCGTGACATGGTTAAAAAAGGCGATCCGAACCGGCAACCAATCGCTCTCGAAGAACTGGTCGACGAAGCCCGCGCCTTCGCCGACATCGAGGCTCAGCGCACCGGCACACAGATCATCGTCGACCTCCCGGAGAACTTGCCGCGGATTGTCGTCGACCGCATCATGATCGAGCAGGTGCTGCTCAATCTGGTCAAGAACGGCATCGAGGCCATGAGCGATGTGCCGTTCGAACGCCGCCAGCTGACCCTGCAGGCCAAGGTGGTCGACGAACGAATGCTGGAAATCTCCGTAACCGACCAGGGACACGGACTTGCCGAGGAAGACATTGAAAAGATTTTTGCCCCTTTCTACACCACCAAGCCGGAAGGCATGGGCATCGGCCTGGCCATCTGCCGGTCGATTATCGAATTCCATCAGGGGCGGCTGTGGGTCGAACCACGACGAGAAGGCGGCACCGTGTTCCATTTCACCGTACCAATCGAGGAAACTGTCGAGGTGACCCATGAGTAATCCGACGCAAACCATTTTTGTCGTCGACGACGACGAGGCCATGCGCGACTCGATGACCTGGCTACTCGAAGGCGAAGGCTATCGCGTCGCCTGCTTCGACTCGGCAGAGAACTTCCTGAAAGCCCGGCGCGATGACATGCGCGGTTGCTTGGTGCTCGATGTCCGGATGCCGGAGATGAGCGGCCTGGAATTACAGGAAAAGCTGGACGCCCTTGGCTCGCAGCTCCCGGTCATCTTCGTCACCGGCCACGGCGATGTGCCGATGGCCGTTTCAGCCCTGCAACGCGGCGCCTGCGATTTCATCGAAAAGCCGTTCCACAACGAAGACCTGCTGTCACGTATCCAGCGTGCACTTGAACTGGACAATCAGCTATCAGCCCGCCGCCAGCGCGATGGCGTCATTTCGCATCGACTGGATCAGCTCACTCAACGCGAGCGAGAGGTCATGCAACTGGTCGTCGCCGGCAAGCTGAACAAACAGATCGCCGACGAGCTGAACATCAGCATGAAAACCGTCGAAGCGCATCGGGCCAGAGTCATGGAAAAAATGGGCGTCCGAACCCTGGCCGAACTGGTCAAGGCGGTCATGATGGTGAATTGAATCCGAAGCCGCGCCGGCCGGCGCGGCTCAGATCGGGATGATGTCGTCGCCGCCAACCCCGATGTCGCCCAGATAGTGCGTCTGCTGGCGCACCTCCTTGCGGCGTAGCAACTTTTCCTGCACTTTGGCCGGCAGGTCGGTGAACATGATCACCTCCCGGTTGATCAGCAGTTCGATCAGATCTTCGATGGCGCGCACGAAATCGCGGTCGAGCTGATCCAGTTCGCTCTGCCGCCAGCGGTCATGCAGAAACTGCAGAACTTCCGGATGATCGGCCGGCAGCGCCTCCTGATTTTCGCCAACGGACATCGAATGCAGCTCGCTGATCCGTCCGTTGCCATCCCTCGTCACATAAAGCATGCCGGCTCCTCTTTCTGTCGTTCCGGGCAGTCTGCATCAGCCCACCTGGCTTGGCAATTGGACCTCCGTCCAGTCGCGGCTCAGTAGTTCTTCACTGGCCCCTTGGGCGGCATTTTTGGCGTGCCGAAATAGGTGGCTGCCGGCGCTTTGTAGCCTGCCGCCTTGCCCTTGTCATCGTAGATGATCTGCGCTGATTGTTCCTGCGGCTTCTTGCGGCTGGCCGTGATTTCCATGGTCGCCGCCCGGGATGGGGACTGGCGATCCAGTTCGGCCCGGACGATACGCATGCGCTCGACGGAAATCCGCTTGTCGACCGCGACGGTATCCATGCCCCGCTTGACGAGCGTCTCGCGAATATTGAGCAAACTTTCCAGATCCTTCGAGGTCCGCAGCGAACGGGTCGGCTCGCCCCACTTCTCCTTGGGCTGGCTGACCGCAATATTGAACTCGTCCGGGTTGCTGACCATGCGGGCGATTTCCAGGCGGTTGTGCCGCATTGCCCAATCCAGGGCGCCATCCCCCCACTCGTTCTTCGGAGTCCGATCAGCCCCCTTCTCGATCAGTTTGCGCGCCAGTTGCTGATGCCCTTCATAGACAGCCATCATCAGCACGCTGGAACCGTTGGTGCTTTGAGCATCAATATCCGCCCCCTGCTCGATCAGGTAATCCGCCACCTCGGCATGCCCGGCAAACACGGCATAATGCAGTGCCGACCACTGGCGCTTCGGGGCATTGATTCTTGCCCCCCGTTCCAGCAGCCATTTCACCGCCTCCAGATTACCGCGCCACGCGGCCAAGGCAATGGCCGTTTCGCCATTGGCATTCAGCTTGTTGATATCGGCCCCGCGCGAAATAAACAGGCGCATCAAGTCAATCTTGCCTTCCCAGGCGCCGATCATCAGACCGGATCCAACCCGGCTACCCATGAAATCCGGCGACATTCCGGCATCAAGCCATGCCTCCGCCTGGCGCACGTCACCAAGTTCCATACTGTTGGTAAAGGCTACCGGATCCGGCAATCTCGGCCTATCCTCCGAAAATACAGGAGTCGTTGCTGTCAGCAACAGTCCCATCCCGATTATCATGGCAAGCCGTCGTCTTGCAGTTAGTCTCATTGCGTTTCCATTGCCACAGGCCAGCCATCATTTTCTCATGACACGGACCGATTACCGGCTTTTTGCGGCGCTGGCGCTGTCCGTCACGCTGCATTTGTTACCACTTTTACCATATTTCATCACCCATCCTGCCCAGCCCGAGAGCGCCCGACCGCTGCAAGCGGAA
>JAGTRV010000120.1 GCA_018262245.1 Pseudomonadota bacterium
CGGAATAAGCAAAGAGGAATAAATTGGTTATGGATTCATCGGGCGCTCTCTAAGCTTTCAGGCTTGTCAGATGTGTTCCGGAGTTCTCATGTTTTCAGGGTTTTATAAAAATGAATCGGCCCATCGGCCGACGGTATTCGGCGAGGTGGCGCGATGAGCAATCGCAATGCCTTGCCCGGTTTCAATCTTTCGCTTGGCTATACGCTGACCTGGCTATCGCTGATCGTGCTGATTCCACTGGCGGCGGTCTTCATCAAGACAGCCGAGCTGACGCTGGCGCAGTTCTGGTTCGTGGTCACCACACCGCGCGTCATGGCCTCGTACAAGCTGACCTTCGGGGCTTCGCTGGCGGCCGCGGCGATCAATGCCGTGTTCGGGCTGTTGCTGGCCTGGAGCCTGGTGCGTTACACCTTTCCCGGCAAGAAAATCGTCGATTCGCTGGTCGATCTGCCCTTTGCGCTGCCGACGGCGGTCGCCGGCATCGCGCTGACCGCGCTGTGGGCCGGCAATGGCTGGATCGGCAGCATCATCGAGCCGCTCGGCATCAAGGTCGCGTTCACGCCACTCGGTGTGCTGCTGGCACTGGTCTTCATCGGACTGCCCTTTGTCGTGCGGACCGTGCAGCCGGTGCTCGAAGATCTCGAAATTGAAATCGAGGAAGCGGCCACCAGCCTCGGTGCCAATCGCTGGCAGACCATCCGCAAGGTGATTTTTCCGACGCTGTTCCCGGCGTTGCTGACCGGTTTCGCGCTGGCCTTCGCCCGCGCCGTCGGCGAGTACGGATCGGTCATTTTCATCGCCGGCAACATCCCGCTGGTGTCCGAAATCACGCCACTGATGATCATCACCAAGCTGGAGCAGTATGACTATCGCGGCGCGACGGCCATTGCGGCGGTCATGCTGGTGGTTTCTTTCATCCTGCTCATCACCATCAACAGCCTCCAGGCATGGACGGCCAAACGTACCGGAAAGTCAAAATAATGGCTGGCGCAATTTCCCTCCATCTCACGCCGGCGCATGCCGAGCGCTACGAGAACAACCCGGCGACCCGCGAAAGCGACTGGGTCAAATGGAGCATCCTCGGCATCTCGCTGACCTTCTTTGCCCTGTTCCTGCTGATGCCGCTGGTCGTCGTTTTCTACGAAGCCTTGCGCAAGGGCTGGCAGGCCTATCTGGTGGCCCTGATCGAACCGGATGCGCTAAGCGCCATCCGGCTGACCTTGACGGCCGCGATCATTTCGGTGCCGCTCAACCTGGCATTTGGCGTGGCGGCTGCGTGGGCCATCGCCAAGTTCGATTTCCCCGGCAAGTCCTTCCTGATCACGCTGATCGACCTGCCGTTCTCGGTGTCGCCGGTCGTCGCCGGCCTGATCTTCGTCCTCGTTTTCGGGCGTACCGGCTGGCTCGGTTCGTGGTTCATCGACAATGACATGAAGGTCATCTTCGCGGTGCCCGGTATCGTGCTGGCCACCATTTTCGTGACCTTTCCCTTCGTCGCCCGCGAACTGATTCCGCTGATGGAAGCGCAGGGCAGGGATGAGGAAGAGGCGTCGACGGTTCTTGGTGCCTCGGGCTGGCAGACCTTCTGGCACGTCACCATTCCCAACGTGAAATGGGGGCTGCTCTACGGTGTGATCCTGTGCAACGCCCGTGCGATGGGTGAATTCGGCGCGGTATCTGTGGTTTCCGGCCATATCCGCGGTGAAACCAACACCATGCCGCTGCACGTCGAGATCGTTTACAGCGAATACAAATTCGCTGCTGCGTTCGCTGTGGCCTCGCTGCTGGCTATCCTGGCCTTGCTGACACTGGTCATCAAGAGCTTCATCGAATGGCGGGCCGCCCAGGCGGCCAAGGGAGATGTCGAAGCGCAGAGCTAAGCGGAGCAGCGTTTGCATAAGCTCACTGCCGCGGTTTGCGATGCTTATATGAACCAGTTCGTTTTGCCGGAACGGGCAGTGATCTAAATTGAAATCCGTGGTCGCCATACGGCGGTCACCGTTCTTTCTCTCTCTTCCCTTGTTTAGCCCGCCATCTCTGGATGGCGGGCTTTTTTATGTCGTATCGAGCGGACTGTTGCCACCGGCGGCGGTGGAGAGGCTGTTGCCAGGGCAGCAACCGGTGGTCTCCGATGTTTCGTGGGCAGCAGGTGAGTGCGCGGCGAATGTTGCACTGCGTCAGAAGCCAAAAAAGCAATGCGGATTAATTCCCCATTGAAATCATGGGATTGAGTGTCGCGATTTGGAGTTTTCCGGGGCGGTGGCAACGATTGGCACATTTGGTGCTGAAAGAGATGCCCAGACAGCCCCGATATTTTGTCGGTGGCCAGACCCCGTACCCGTCAGTCGTTAATCCGGAGATGTCACCATGTCGAACAACGCAAGCATCAAACCGACTCGTCCAGCCAGATCCAGCGTCCTGCTTTGCCTGGCCGGCTTGTTGGGCGGCAGCCTGGCAATGAGTTCAGTGCATGCTCAAGAAGCAGTTGCCCAGGCGATTCCCGGTGTTGTTGCGGCCGGTGCCAGGATCGAGTTGATCAAGGAGGGGTTCACCGGAACGGAAGGTCCGCTAGCGCTGCCCGATGGCAGCCTGGCCTTTACCGAAACGCAGGCCAACCGGATTACGCGTATCGCGCCCGATGGCACCACTTCGTCTTTCCTCGAGAACAGCAACGGATCGAATGGCCTTGGCTTCAATGGCAAGGGCGAGCTGATCAGCGTGCAGGTGGCAAATACCCGTGTTGGCGTGGTTTATCCGCAGGGGCATGAAAAAATCCTGGCCGATAACTTCGAAGGCTTGCCCTTCGGACGGCCGAACGATCTGGTGGTCGACAAGCGTGGCGGCATCTATTTCACGGATTCCGGGGTCAATGTCGTCCCGGGCCAGCCGGCACCAGCCAAGGCCGTGGCCAAACCGGCGGTCTATTACATTACCCCGGGGGGCGTGCTGAAGCGTCTGGCCCACGACATCGAACGACCGAACGGCATTCAACTGAGTCCCGATGAAAAAGTGCTCTATGTGGCCAATACGCTGGGCGAGCATGTCCTGGCCTATGACGTCGCTGCCGACGGCTCAATAGGCGCTCGGCGCAATTTTGCCCAGCTGGCGGGCTGGAGCAAGACGGAAAACGGTTATTCGAGCGGCGCCGATGGCCTGGCTGTCGATGAAAAAGGGAGGCTGTACGTCGCTTCCAACATCGGTATCGAGGTGTTCAGTCCGAGCGGTGAAGCATTGGGCAGTATCGCGCTGCCCAAAAAGCCGCAGAACCTGGCCTTCGCCGGCACTGGCAAGCGCGCACTCTATGTCGTCGGCCGTGGCGCAGCCTATCGGATCGCGACGCAGACGGCAGGCTATGCCGGTCGTGCCAAGTAATCACCTATTTCGACCAGAGGAGTGATTCTGATGACTCGACAAACTGCCAAGGGCTTACTGCCGGAGGTTCTGAAACCGTTCGACAGGTTCGCGACCGCCGATCGGCACATCAATGGCATCGCCCACGCCCAGGCTGGCCAGATGGCACCCGGTCGCCTTCATCAATCAGGGGCTGCGTACTGGAACGGGAGGGCAGCATGAGTCGTCAACGGGTATGGGATCTGCCGACCCGGCTATTCCATTGGTCGCTGGTCGGGGCGGTCATCACCGCCGTGGTCACCGGCAAGATCGGCGGTAACTGGATCGAGTGGCATGGTCGCAGTGGTTTGTTCATTCTTGGCCTGCTCATCTTCCGCCTCATCTGGGGCTTTGTCGGTTCGCCGACGGCCCGTTTCGCCAGCTTCGTTCGTGGCCCGGGGGCGATCAAGGCCTATCTCAAGGGGGAATGGCGCGGTATCGGTCACAACCCGCTGGGCGCACTGGCTGTGCTGGCCTTGCTGGGTCTGGCTGCGGCGCAGGTGGTCAGCGGCCTGTTTGCCAACGATGACATCGCGTTTGCCGGGCCGCTGGCGCAACTGGTCAGCAGCGAGCGTTCGGGGCAGATCACCGGCCTTCATGTTTGGCTGTTCAACGGCCTGCTCGCCGTGGTGGGCCTGCATGTCGCAGCCATCACTTTTTACGCCCGGGTCAAACGGACGAACCTCGTTTTACCAATGGTCACCGGTTATCAGGATCTGAGCGATGGAATGCCGCCGGTCAGTCATCCCAAAACCTCCTTTGTTCTTCGCCTGGCTGCCTTCATCGCAGCGAGTGCCATCGCTTCGGCTGCAGTCTATGCGGCAGCCGGTGGGTTCATCGACGAGCCGGCACCGGCTCAAACGGTCGGACAGCAAGCGGCACCGGCCTGGTAGGCGCCAGATTTTCACAAACTTTATCCCCAACCTGTTCAAGGAGTATTCATGAAGCAAGTCAAACCTTTCCTCGTCGCCGTTGCATTGACCGTGACGGCCAGCGCTTTCGCCCAGCAGGCGCCGAAGCCGGAGCAAGTGATCAAGTGGCGTCAATCGGTCTATCAGGTCCTCGGCTGGAACAGTAACCGGATCAAGGCCAACGTCGATGGCCAGTTCAATCGTGAGGAGGTCGTGCGGGCAGCCAATAGCACCGCCGCCATTGCCAATTCAGGATTGGGTGCCCTGTATCTGCCGGGAACCGAGCAAGGCAAGGGCTGGCATGACACGGCGGCCAAGCCGGAAATCTTCAAGGACGGCAAGAAGGTCGGTGAGCTGGCGGCTAATTTCGCGCGTGAGGCCAACGAGCTGGCCAAGGTGGCCGTCAATGGCGACCAGGCGGCGGTCAAGGCGCAGTTCGGTAAGCTGGGCCAGACCTGCAAGAGCTGCCACGACGACTACAAGGTCAAGGACTAAATCCATCTCTTCCAGTCGGCCAGCCTGATCGTTCGGGCTGGCCAGCTGTCCCATCGCTTCGAGGTTGCTCATGAAACGCCTGTTGTTCCTGATTCACCGCTGGAGTGGCGTGGTACTCGCGCTGCTCATGCTGCTGTGGTTCGTGTCCGGTCTGGTCATCGTTTATTCGTCGCAAATGACCCAGAACCGGGCACAGCATTGGGCGCGGGCCGAATCCTTGCTGCCCGAAGCGGGCTGGCTGAGTCTCGGCGAGGCGTGGCAGCGCAGCAGCGCGGGGCGTGCCGAGGTGGCCAGCGGAAAACGGGAACAGAGCGCTGAAATCTCGATTCATGAGGCTCGTCTGGTGCGTCAGGCGGGCAGTCCGGTCTGGTTGATCGAGGATAGCCGTGGGCAGCGGATTGCCCTGTCGGCGAACGATGGCAGTGTGCGCAAGGTCTTGCCGGAAGAGGCGGTTCGCATTGCCGAGCAATGGGTGATCGCTGGCGGTGAGGCCAGTGTGACCGTCCGCTACATCGAAACCCTCGAAAATCCGAGCATCCTGCGCAACCAGGAGGCGCTCAAACCATTTCACCGCATTGCACTGGCCGGGCAGGCCGGTGGCGAGCTGCTGATTTCCGCGCGAACCGGCGAGGTGGTCCATGCCTCGACCCGCATTGAACGTGGCATGTACTGGGCCGGAAATTGGTTGCATCTGTTCCGCTTTCTCGATCTGGCCGGTCTTGGCGAAAAACGTGTCGATGTCCTGCTCTGGCTGGCGGCTGGCGCTTTCGTCGCCACCCTGACCGGGTTGATCGTTGGCTGGCTGCGCTGGCGTCCGGGCTTGTTCGGCAAGGGCACCTATGCCGAGGGGCGGGTGCATCCCTACAAGGTGTCGTGGTTCCGCTGGCATTTCTGGGCGGGACTGCTCGGTGGTGCACTGGTTTTTACCTGGACCTTGAGCGCCTATTTGAACGGTAATCCCTGGCAGATCTTTTCGCCGGCCAACCCGAACCGGGCTGAAATGGCCCGCTATGTCGGCAAGGCGCTGCCAGCTGCCATGCGTGACTGGCATCCCGAACAGTCTGCGGCTGTTTCGCCTGAGGTCGTCGAGCTGGCGTGGCGGCATCTTGGTGGGGAGTCTGTCCTGCTGGCCTATCAGCGGGATGGGCAGCGCTTCCATCTGGCGGCCGGTGTCAGGCGTTTCTCCGAAGCATCCGTGTCTAAAGCGGCACAGCGGTTGGTTGGATCCTTTGACGTGGCCGATCTGGCCTTGCAGAGCGAATACGACAGCTATTACTACCCTCGCCACGGTCGCGGCTTAGTGGATCGTCCGTTGCCGGTCTTGCGCGTCGCTCTGGTCGATGATGCCGGGACGAGGGTTTACGTCGATCCGCAGGATGGCCGTCTGCTACTGCGTCAGGACCAGAGTCGCCGGGTCTATCGCTGGTTGTGGTCGGCGCTGCATCACTGGGATTTTGGCTGGCTTTATCTGCGCCCGGTCTGGGATGTCTGGATGCTGACCTGGATTGGCTTCGGGCTGGTGCTCAGCGTCACATCGCTGGTGCTGGCCTGGCGGCGGCTGACGGCGACATTCCGCCGCAATTCGCGACCGGTTCCCAAGAACAAGACGCGAAGCCAGCCGGCGCTGGTGACGGAGGGGCAGGGCAGTTGAAATGAAAGATCAGACAGCGAATCACCTTGGCGCAGCCTGCCAGGTGGGCTCGTATGCCAGCCATTTCGCGAGGCCATATTTCAGGCCTTAGCCGTTCCTTGCCTTCTCGAGCCGGCGGTCAACTGAGACCAGCCGGCATTGCCAATCATCTTCCCCGGTCGCTCTGGCGGCATGGGGAAGTCTCACTTCGAGTTTTCACCAGCCACCCATGTGGATAGTTAATATTGCCCTGCGTCGCCCCTATACCTTCATCGTCGGGGCGCTGCTCATCCTGCTGTCCATGCCTTATGTCCTGCGCAACATGGCGACGGACATCTTCCCGGATATCGACATTCCGGTCGTCGCCATGCTCTGGGAATACAAGGGCATGGATGCCAAAGAGATCTCGGACCGGATCACCGGCCCAGCCGAGCGCTCGATGACCCTGATCGATGGCATCGAGCACACCGAATCGGTGTCCTATGGCGGAGCATCGGTGATCAAGATTTTCTTCCATCAGGGGACCGATATCCGGACCGCCATGGCGCAGGTGTTGTCGAGCAGCAATTCGGCCTACCGCTCGGTGCCGCTGGGAACATTGCCGCCGCAGATCATCCAGTATTCGGCTTCCGATCTGCCCTTGCTGCAATTGGGCATCTCCAGCGACAGCGTTCCCTTCGCCGAGATCGGCGATCTGGTGAGCAATGTCGTCCGGCCGACGCTGCAGGCCAAGAAGGGGCTGGCGATGACCTATCCCTACGGCACGAGCAGCCGCCAGGTGTCCGTCGATGTCGATTCGGCCGCACTGTATTCGCGTGGCCTGACGCCGACCGACCTGGTCAATGCCATCGGCGCGCAGAACCTGATCCTGCCGACGGGCTCCATGAAGCTCGGCGAGCGGGAGTACGACATTGCCCTCAACGGTGCGGTGCCGAGCATTCCGAAGATCGCCGAAATACCGGTACGGACGGCCAACGGCACGACCATCCTGGTTGGTGACGTGGCTCAGGTGCGCGATGGCGCCGCGCCGCAGACCACCATTGCCCGGCAGAATGGCGACCGGGGCGTCATCACCTCGATCTTCAAGGTCGGCAAGGTGTCGACGCTGGAGGTGGTCGATTACGTCAAGAACTCAGTGGACACGCTGCGTTCCCGCCTGCCCGAAGGGGTCGATCTGACGCTGATGTTCGACCAGTCGCTGTTCGTCAAGTCGGCGGTCGGCAATGTCCTGCATGAAGCGCTGATCGCCGCCAGCCTGACCGCCGCGATGATTCTGCTTTTTCTCGGCAACTGGCGGAGCACCTGCATCATCGCCGTGTCGATTCCGCTGTCGATCATGTGCTCGTTGATCGCGCTCTTCCTGGTCGGCGAGACGATCAACCTGATGACGCTGGGTGGCCTGGCGCTGGCGGTGGGTATCTTGGTCGATGACGCCACCGTTGAAATCGAGAACATCGAGCGCCAGATGGCGCTGGGCAAGAATCCGCACCAGGCGATCCTCGATGGTGCGGCGGAAATCGCCGTGCCGGCGTTCGTGTCGACCTTGTGCATCTGCATCGTCTTCGTGCCGATGTTCTTCCTGACCGGGGTTGCCCGCTACCTGTTCGTGCCGCTGGCCGAGGCGGTGGTCTTTGCCATGCTCGCTTCCTACATCCTGTCGCGTACCCTGGTGCCGACGCTGGTCATGACCATGCTGGCCGGCCATCATCAGCGCAAGGCCAACGAGGGCAACCTCGTGATACGCCGCCTGGCGGCGATCCACCAGCGATTCAATGACGGGTTCGAGAATTTCCGCGGCCACTACGTGGTGCTGATGAGCCATCTGTTCATGCACCGGCGCGGATTCATCGCCGGTTTCTTCGGCTTTTGCGTGCTTTCGCTGGCGCTCGTGCCGCTGCTCGGACAGGACTTGTTCCCGGCGGTCGATACCGGTCAGCTACGCCTGCATCTGCGCGCGCCTTCAGGAACGCGGATCGAGGAAATGCCGCAACTGGTCGATCAGGTCGAACAGCTCATCCGCCAGCGTATTCCCGAAGATGAGCTGAGCGAGATCATCGACATCATCGGCGGCCCTTACAGCACCCGGAATACCTTGTTCGGCAATTCGGGCACGGTCGAGACGGCCGATACCGAGATCATGATTTCACTACGCCATGGCAAGCATGCGCCGAGTGCCGGCTACATGCGCGATCTGCGCGTGGCGCTTGAGCAGCAATTTCCGGGCGTCGAGTTCTTCTTCCAGCCGGCCGATCAGGTCAGCCAGACGCTGAGTTTCGGGATTCCGGCGCCGATTGATATCCAGTTCATCGGTGGCAAGCCCAATGAAATCATTCCGCTGGCGGTCGAATTGAACAGCCGTTTGCGGCAGATTGCTGGCGTTGTCGATGCCCATATCTATCAGCGCTGGAGCAAGCCATCGCTGGCCCTCGAAATGGATCGCACGCGTCTGCAGCAATTGAGCCTGACCGCGAAGGACCTGGCCCAGAACCTGTTGATCTCGCTTTCCGGCAGCATGCAGACCTCGCCAACCTACTGGCTGAATCCTGCCAACGGCAATACCTACAATGTCGGCGTGCGCAGCCGCGAAGTCGATCTCGACAGTATCGATGCGCTCTTGCGCACCCCCGTCGGCAATGGCAACGGTCAGCCGCAACTGCTCGGCAATCTGGTGAACATTAAGCGCACGGCGCAGGCGCCGATGGTCAGCCACTACAACGCCAACGCTCTGTTCAATGTCTATGCCAGTGTCCAGGGGCGTGATCTCGGTGGCGTCAGTCGTGACATCGACGCGCTGGTCAGCGAATTGCGGGATCGTTTGCCGCGCGGAGCCGAGCTGGTCGTTCGTGGCCAGGTCGAGACCCTGAAGACCTCCTTCGTCGGTCTGGGTGTGGGGCTGCTTGTGGCCATCGCGCTGGTTTACCTGCTGGTGGTCGTCAA
>JAGTRV010000295.1 GCA_018262245.1 Pseudomonadota bacterium
GCTGAGCGGCGCACTGCTGCTGGGTGGTGTACTCGGTCTGGTCTGGAGCCCGTGCTCCGGCCCACTGCTCGCCTCGGCCCTGACGCTGGTGGCCAGCGAAGGCGGTGCGCTGCGCGGTGGCACCGTCCTCGGATTGTTTGGTATCGGTGCGGCAATCCCGCTGATCACCGTCGCCTATGCATCGCGCCGTGGTTTCAGTGCGGCACGTGGCTGGGTACTGGCCCGCATCGACGGAATCAAGAAGGCGTTTGGCGTGCTGATCCTGCTGACCGGGCTGGCCATTCTTTCCGGCGCTGACAAGTGGCTGGAAACACAGGTGGTTTCACTGCTGCCGGATGCCTGGGTGCAGGCAACGACGTTGTTCTGAGCTTGCTGTCGATCAGAAATTGAGGCGCAGCGACAACCAGTGAACGCGATCCGCCAAACGATTGATCGTCCGTCCCTGCTGCTGCTCATTGACCATCTGCGAAATGTAGGCGAGCTCTCCGCCCATCGGGCCTAAACGGAAGGCTTTGGCCAGGCGCCAGTCGATCCGCTCGCTGGCCTCGATCGGATAATCGTCGTTCCGCCGCCAACGCATGGGCGAAGCCCGGAAATACATGATTGACGCAGTAACGTCGTAGGGCAGCTTCTGAATCAGCATGGCCGTTTGCGAGTGGGTGGGTGCCGAATCGCGGGTCTGGCGAATGATCTTGGGTCCGTTGTTGAAGTCGTCGGCAATCCGTGAAATATCGGTGAAGTCAGCTGTCACGCAAATCAGTGAATTACCGTACATCAACCGGGTCGTTTCGAAGGGGCGCCAGTTCAACTGATATTCGTAACCCTGGATACGGACATTTTCCAGGTTGACGGCACTGTCGGCACGGCCGTTGGGAAACACGGCATAATTCACCGCATTCATCCGCAGACCTCCGAACGGAGCGGAGGTTTCTCTGTCATCAGGCATGCTGGCCGGCAATGCCAGCGGCAATATCTGGATGTAATTGGGAATCCTCTCGCTGAATACCCGGACATCCGCACTCGCCCGATATTCCTTCAACTCGGCCAGATAGCCGAGTTCGAGTGTATCGATCTGCTCGGGTTTGACGCCCTGGGCATAGTAGAGAATGTCGACCAGGCCAGTCCCGCCGATATCACGTCGCTCCGAGTGTCCTGCTGCCTCATACAGGCTGGGGTTGCGATGCGCCCGCGAGGCAACGAGGCGAATGGTATGCCCGGGCATCACGTGAAAGCTCACACTCGCCCTCGGATCAAACATATCGCCGCTGATATTGTCGTGCTCGTAACTGCCCCCCAGATTGAAGAGTAGGGGATCCATCAGGCGGTATTCGAGATTTCCGAATGCACGATAGGCGAACCGGCTCTTCCACTCCGTTGACGTGAACTGCTCGTACGACTGCACGGAAGTGGATTTGAGCCCAAGTCCCCACATGAATCGCAGATCCTTGCGCGGGGAAAGCAGATGCTCGAACTCAAGCTCATGCTGCTGCGAACGCCCCCCCGGATCAACGCCCGGGAAAAAGGTGACCGATGCCGGCGCAACGCGATTGGTCGTGAAGTTCACCCTGGTACGGAATGGCCCTTGTGCCCGATCATCGTTATAGCCATAGCGCAGCTTGGTTTCTTCGGTTGCAGAGAGGGTTCGGCGCCACAGGATGCCGAAGGCTGCCGAAGACTGTTCGAGATTACGGATGGGGTCGTTGACCGGACTGCCGGGCCGGCCATACTGCGACATGTCGCGCGCAAAGGTTCCTGTAAGTTGCAGTTCGTCACGATCAGTCAGCGGAATATCTGCCCGCAGATCGAATAATTGCGATTGGCGGTTATCCGGAGAATAAGTCCATCGGCCGCTGTAGTAGCCATACTGAAAACCGTCATCCTGAAATGAGCGCGCCGTGAAGCGGAGATTGGCGTCACCGACGCTGCCGCCCCAGCGCAAGACTTCATCACGAATTCCGTTGTTGCCGTGGTTGGCCGAAACCATCCAGCCTTTGGTCAGGGCAGGGTCCATCGTGATGATGTTGATCACCCCCATGAAGGCATTCGAACCGTAGGAAACGGTGTTCGAACCGCGAATGACCTCGATGCGCTCGATGTTCTCCAGCGCCACCGGCAACAGATTCCAGTTAACCCCGGACTTGAAGAGTGGGGAGTACTGGGAACGGCCATCGACCAGCACCTGGACCCGCGGTCCGTACTCCTCGCTGGACAAGCCATAGTTCAGCCCATGATAGGCGACGATGGCCGGATCCTGATTGTGCGAAGTCACCTGAAAGCCGGGCACCAGCCGCAGCAGGTCTTCAACCGTCCGCATGCCCGAAGCCCGGATCATTTCCTGATCAATCACCGTGACCGAGGCCGGTGTTTCGGACAGCTGTTGTGGCAAACGACTGACCGAAGCAATGAGCGGCATCTCGCTGAAAAACAGGTCTTCCTCGGCGCATGCGGGGAAGGCGAGCGCCGTGGCGACGAGCAAAGTCGCCTGTCGCAGGCACAGCGGAATTCGCGTTTCAGGTTTTTTCACTTAGCTCTTCTGCCAGAACAACCCAGCGAGGAGGCTAAACACTCACCCAGGCTGAAACGAAACAAGGACTTGTCGATTGCGGAGGGCTGGATTTTAACAAAGATTTACCTTCCCCCTCCGTCCCTGACGCCTAGGGTATTACCTCGTCTCGTTCAGCATTCTCACTTCCCGTTGCGGGAAGGGAATGGCGATGCCATGCGCCTTGAAGGCCCGCCAGATGGCGAAATTGACGTCGGAAACGATGTTGCCCTTGCCCTCTTCCGGGTCGCCAATCCAGAAGCCAAGTTCGAGGTTGATGCTGCTATCGGCGAACTGGGTCAGGAAGGCCTTGGGTGCTGGCTCAACCAGCACGCGGGAATGGGCGGCGGCGGCGTCAGTCATCAGGCGGCAGGCAAGATCCAGATCACTGTCGTAGGCGACGCCAAGCGTCGTCGCCAGGCGGATTTGCGTATTGGAGTAGGTCTGGTTCTGTACCGTGGTACCGATCAGCGTCTCGTTCGGCACGATGAATTCGGTGCCGCCCGAATGCTTGAGCACGGTGTAGCGTGTGGTGATTTGCGTTACTTCGCCGCTGTCGCTGCCAACCTGTACGATATTGCCGATACGGATGGAACGATCAAGCAGGATGATGAAGCCGGAGACGTAATTGCTGGCGATCTTCTGCAAGCCCAGGCCGAGTCCTACACCAAGGGCACCGGTGAACACCGAGAGCGCCGTCATGTCGATGCCGACCAGGGCCAGACTGGTCAGGATGGCAATGACCGTCAGGCCTGCCTTGGCGACCCGAACACCGACGATGCGCAGATTGGCATCGAGCGTATGCAGGCGCATCAGCTTCGCTTCGATCACGCCGGCAATCCACAGGGCGAAAACCACGGTCAGGAAGATGGTCGCCACGGCCCGCAGGATGGTCCACAAATCGACGTGCTGCTTGCCGACATGAAATTCCACCCCTTCCATGG
>JAGTRV010000003.1 GCA_018262245.1 Pseudomonadota bacterium
TTCGCGCGTAATGCTCAGCCAGTTCAACCAGTTCGGTCGGGTCGATGTGGGGAGCCTTGGGCAGCAGTTCGGCCCGCAATTCGGCTCGGGTTGAATGCAGCGAAAGGGCAAGCGCCGGGATGACACGTTGTTGCGGCAATCGGTCAAAAACCCGGCGGTCACCCACCGTTGAAAAAACCAGATTCTTGTGACCGATTCCGCCGTAGGTGCCCAGCGTATCGATCGCCTCAAGCACGTTGTCCATGTTGTGCGAGGGCTCGCCCATGCCCATGAACACAACACGCGTCACTTTGCGTCGGCCTCGACCGAGAACTACCTGCGCTACCATTTCAGCGCTGCTGACCTGACGGAGCAGGCCGTCTCGGCCGGTCATGCAGAACGTACAGCCAACGGCGCAGCCGATCTGGGTTGAAATACACAGGCCATCACGTGGCAGCAGCACGCTTTCAACGGTTTGACCATCCGCCAGTTCAACCAGCAGGCGTGATGAACCATCTTCACCCGGATGTTCCGAGCGGATGCGAGCCAGTGCCGAGAGCTCTTCTTGCAGGGCGGGGAGCGCCGTGCGCAGGGCCTGCGGCAGAAAATTCTCGGGCTGGTGGCGGCGAGCCCCGGATTCAAGCGGCTTGGCCTGAGTCCAGGCGCGCAGTACCCGGTCGATGTGGCAATCCTTGGCGCCGGTGGCGCGCATGGATTGGCGGATGGTTTCGAGTCGCATGCGGGCGTTTTCCTCAGGCCCGCAATGGGCTGCGCTGGGTGATTAGTGGCAGCCGCCGGCAGCAACGGGGGCGGGGGGCGGTAACTGGGCTCGCTGGGCGGCGCGGGCTTCAACCCAATTCTTCCAGGCAACCAGGCAACCCAGGCAGATAAAGGCGCCGGGGGGAAGAATGGCGACCAGGAAACCCGGGTAGTCGGCCGGCAGGATCTGCAGTGCCGAGGTGCCGGGAATGACCAGTTCGATACCGCCGAGCACGGTGCCGGCCCCGATGAACTCGCGGATACCGCCGAGCAGGCCCAGGGTCCAGATCATGCCAACGCCCATCATCGCGCCGTCAAGGGCCGAGCCGAGCGGGCTGTTCTTGGCGGCAAAGGCCTCGATGCGACCCAGCACGAGGCAATTGGTGATGATCAGCGGAATGAAGATGCCGAGGATCAAGTACAGGTCGTGCATGTAGGCGTTCATGCCGAGGTCGATGACGGTGACGACGGCTGCAGCGACCAGGATGAACACCGGGATACGGATTTCGTAGGGAATGAAATTGCGCAAGCAGGCGACGAAGAAATTGGAGAACGCCATGACCAGCAGTGTGGCGAAGGACAGCATGACGCCATTGACCAGCGTGGTCGTAATGGCCAGCAGCGGACACATGCCGAGAATCTGGACCAGGCTGCTGTTCTGCTTCCAGACTCCGTTGAGGGAAATCTGCTTGATTTCGCTGAGCGTGATCAACATGGCTCTACTCCTTGGCGCTCTTCGGCGCGAACAGGCGTTCGCGGTTTTCGGTAGCGAACTTTACGGCTTTGTACACGGCCTTGGTCACGGCGCGCGGCGTGACGGTGGCACCGGCGATGGAGTCGAAGTGTCCTCCATCCTTCTTGACCTTCCATTCGTTGGCGGTCGGCATCTTTTCGATGGACAGGCCGTTGAACTGGGTAATCCATGGCCGGGTCTTGTTCTTGTCCTTCTTGGGTTCGATATAGTCACCCAGTCCCGGGGTTTCCTTGTGCAGGGTGACACGAACACCAGCGACTTCACCATTGGCGCGAATGGCCAGCAGCATGCGAATCTTGCCGGCATAACCATCCGGGGCGACGGCTTCCAGCACCAACGTGGAAGGCTCGCCCTTGAGACGTGCCCGATAGATGGTGGATTCGTCCTCCTGACCCAGCTCCGGGGTGGCCGGCAGGGTCAGGGTATCCGCCAGTAATTCGTTGTCGTACAGATCGTTCGGCAAGACCTCGTTGATCGTCCGCATCTTTTCTTCAGCCGCCGACGCATCAATGGCGGGCTTGGTCATGGTGTAGACGACGGCCAGCGCAGCGGTGAAAGCGGCGACGAACAAAACCAGAATGACCGACGTGCGCGTGGCCATGCCGGTGGCAGTGGGTTCCTTGATCGTTACCATGTCACTGGTCCTTCATGCCGAATACGGGAGGCTGGGTGTACATGTCGATCAACGGTACGCAGATATTGAAAAGCAGTACGGCGAATGCAACGCCATCGGGATAGCCGCCGAAGACACGGATCAGGTAGGCGAGCAGGCCGATACCGGCGGCGAAGAGCAGCTTGCCGCGCGGCGTTGTCGCACCGGTAACCGGGTCGGTGACAATGAAGAAGGCGCCGAGCATGCTGCCGCCACTGAGTAGGTGGAACAGTGGGCTGGCATAAGTGGCCGGTTGCCAGAGCCAGAGAGCGCCTGAGATGACGACCATGCCAGCGATGAAGGCGGTTGGCATGTGCCAGGTAATGACGCGCTGCTGAATCAGCCACACGCCGCCGAGCAGGTAGGCGAGGGCAACCCATTCCCAGCCACGACCGGCAACCAGACCAAAAACCTCCGGGTTGGCCAGGATGCTGGAAACAGATGTGGAATGCGAGTCTCCGGCCAGCATCAGCGCCGTCTTCATGGCGTCCAGTGGTGTTGCCGAGGTGAGGCCGTCAAGCCGGGGGGCAAGACCAAAAATGACTTGCAGCTGGCTGGAAAAATGGCCGTCGGTGCCGGGCCATTGCGACATCAGCGCCGGGAAGGAAACAATGGATACGGCAAAGGCAATCATTGCCGGGTTGAACGGGTTTTGCCCGAGGCCGCCGTAAAGTTGTTTGGCGATTACGATGGCGAACAGGGTCGCTGTCACCGTCAACCACCAGGGAACCAGCGGTGGGAAGGTCAGCGTAATCAGCCAGGCAGTCACTACCGCCGAGAGATCGGGCAGAAAGAGGCCGAGCGGACGGCGACGCACTTTGAGCATGAGCGCTTCGCCAACAAGCGCCGTGATCGTAGTCAAGGCGAGATGAATCAGGATGGCCGGGCCGAATAGCCAGACGTAAGCCGCAATGCCCGGCAGCAGGGCAAGCAGGACCTTGAGCATGACCCGCTGGACAGAAGCTTCCTTGAGCAGGTAGGGGGAGGTGTTGAATTCCATGATTTAGCTGTTCTTCTCGCCGTCCGGGGCTGCATTGGCCATAACGGCCTGGTTCTGGCGCGCATCGATTTCGGCAATTTCCTGCTCGACAGCAGGGGGCAAGTGATCGACATTTTTCGGTTGGGCTGCGGCGCGCTGGGCTTTAGCCCGTTCCATGGCGGCTTCGATGGTTGCCCTTTTTGCAGCATCCGCGGCGCTAGGGGCGTCAGGAGCTGGCTCAGCGACAGTCGTTTCAGGCGCATTGGCTGCGGCAAGGGCTTCAGCCGCCTTTTTGGCGGCCTGGGCAGCGGCTGCCTTGGCCAGCTTTTCGGCTTTCTCGGCTTTTTCCCGCTCTTCGCGCAGTTGCTTGAATTCGAAACGGTTCTTGGCACCTTCGGCCGCCTGGCTTTCCCGTTCGCGCGCCCAGATTTCACTCTTGGCAAAGCGGAAATACTGGACGAGCGGGATGCGTGAGGGGCAGACGAACGAGCAGCAACCGCATTCGATGCAGTCGAAGATGGCGTATTCCTGGGTCTTGCCGAAATTCTTGGCGCGGGAGAACCAGTACATTTCGAAAGGCTGCAGTTCGTGCGGGCAGGCCCGGGCGCATTCGCCGCAGCGGATGCACGGCATCTCGGGCGGTTTGGGCGGGAACAGAGTTGGCGAATGGGCGATCAGGCAATTGGTTGCCTTGACCACCGGCGCCTTGGTGTCAGGCACCAGGAAGCCCATCATCGGGCCACCCATGATGATGCCATCGGTGTCCGGTTTGGGCTGGCCGATACGGAGCAGTTCGTCCATCGGCGTACCGATCAGCACTTCCCAGTTGCGCGGTTCGCCGACATTGCCGGTGATCGTGACCAGCCGGGAGATGACCGGTTCGCCATGGGCGAGAGCACGCCAGGCCGTATAGGCGGTGGCGACGTTGAAGCACTGGACGCCGAGATCAGTCGAACGCTTGGAGGCCGGCACTTCCTTGCCAGTCAGAACGCGGATCAGCTGCTTGGCGCCACCGGCCGGGTAACGGGTCGGGACGACGACGACTTCGAATTCCTTGAACGCTTCGCCTAGCGCCTTGATGGCCGCCGTCATGGCGGCTGCGGCTTCCGGCTTGTTGTCCTCGATGCCGATTAGCACCTTCTTCGGCCGCAGCAGGTCGCGGAAAACGCCGGCGCCACGCACGACTTCCTCGGCGCGTTCGCGCATCAGCAGGTCGTCGCAGGTGATATAGGGCTCACATTCGGCCCCGTTGATCACCATTTCCTCCATCGGCACAGTCTTCGATGCGGTCAGCTTGCCGTGGGTCGGGAAAACGGCGCCACCCAGACCGACGACGCCGGCCTCGCGCAGCAGTTCGCGCACAGCTTCGGGTTCCAGTGAGGCGTAATCGACCGGCTGGCGGTCGATCCAGCGATCCTCGCCATCCGGTTCAATAACCACGGTCGCCGCAGTCAGGCCGGACGGATGGGCGGCCGGATAGAGGCCGACCTCGATCACCGTGCCGGAAGTCGGGGCGTGGACAGCCGCCGAAATCCAGCCATCGGCTTCACCGATTTTCTGGCCCTTGAGTACCTTGTCACCCACCTCGACGATGGGACGCGGCGTGCCACCAATACTCTGGTGCAGCGGAACGGCCAGGCGGGAAGGCAGCGGTGCCGTGGCAATCGGCAAGGTGACGGACTGAACCTTGTTGGTGGCTGGTTTGACGCCACCCTTGAACTTGAATAATTGCAGCATCAGGCAGCTTTCCTGATCTCGGTAACCGGGTATTTCCATTTCCAGTTATCCACGGTTTCCGGGATGGTGACCATGGCAATGCATTCGACCGGGCAGGGCGGCAGGCAGAGTTCGCAGCCGGTACATTGCTGGGCGATGATGATGTGCAGCTGCTTGGCCGCGCCGACGATGGCATCGACCGGGCAGGCCTGGATGCACAGCGTGCAGCCGATGCAGGTGTTTTCGTCGATGACCGCCACTTGTTTTGGTTTTTCTTCGGCGTTCAGCGCCTTGACTTCACGCCCGAGCAGATCAGCCAGCTTGCGGACACCTTCTTCGCCACCGGGAGGGCAAAGATTGATGTCGGCCTCGCCCTTGGCGATGGCTTCGGCGTAGGGATGGCAGCCGGGGAATCCGCATTGACCGCACTGGGTCTGAGGCAGCAGGCCTTCGATTTTTTCGACCAGCGGATTGCCATGGACCTTGAATTTGATCGAGGCAAAGCCAAGGGCGGCACCGAGAATGATGGCCCCGAGGGCCATGATGGCTAGGGCGCTGATCATTGGTATTTATCCAGTCCGGCGAAGCCCATGAAGGCCAGCGACATCAAGCCGCCGGTGACGAGGGCGATGGCGGTGCCCTTGAAATAGGTCGGGACGTCGGCGCCCTCGATACGTTCGCGCAGGCCGGCAAAAAGGATCAGGGCGAGCGAGAAGCCGACGGAGCTGCCGGCGCCGAAGAGCAGTGATTCGACGAAATCGTACTTGGCGCCCAGCGCCAGCAAGGGCACACCGAGTACGGCGCAGTTGGTGGTGATCAGTGGCAGGTAGATGCCGAGCGTCTGATGTAGCATCGGACTGGTCTTCTGGATGACCAGTTCGGTCAGCTGGACAAAGGCGGCGATGGTGACGATGAAGGCGATGATGCGCAGATACATCAGGTCAAACGGCATCAGCAGGTAGTGGTCGATGATCCAGCTGGCCCCCGTGCCCACGGTGAGCACGAACGTCGTAGCGGCGCCCATGCCGTAGGCTGTTTCCAGCTTTTTGGACACGCCCATGAAGGGGCAAAGGCCGAGAATTCTGACCAACACCACATTGTTGACCAGCACCGTGCCGATGAGGATGAATATATAGTGGCTCATAGTTTTAACCAGCTTGAGGTGCGAATTATCGGGCTTTGTTGCAGTGCAAACAACCGCGTAGATCGAATGGGCTTATACGGATTTCCGCATGACGTGGGCCAGTGTTTCTGCTACCTCGCTGACCAGATCCGGGCCACGGTAGATGAAACCGCTGTAGAACTGCACCAGGCTTGCGCCGGCACGGATTTTCTCGGCCGCGTCTTCGCCGCCCATGATGCCGCCGACACCGATGATCGGCAGTTCTCCGGCCAGGGCGATCGATAGTTTTTTCTGCACGGCCGTTGATTTCTCGAAGACCGGCTTGCCCGACAGGCCGCCTGTTTCTGTGGCATTCGGCATGCCTTCGACGCCTTCGCGCGACAGCGTGGTGTTGGTGGCGATGACCGCATCGAAGCGATGGCGGCGCAGCGCGTCGGCGATGGCGGTGATCTGCTCGTCGTCGAGATCGGGGGCGATCTTCAGGGCCATCGGCACGTACTTGCCGTATTGCTCGGCCAGTTGCAGCTGTTTTGCTTTCAGTTGTGCCAGCAGGTCATCGAGCGCCTCATCCTTCTGCAATTCGCGCAGGTTCTTGGTGTTCGGCGACGAGATGTTGACCGTCACGTAGCTGGCGTCGTTGTAGACCTTGTCGAGGCAGATCAGGTAATCGTCGGCGGCCTTCTCGATCGGCGTCGTGGCGTTCTTGCCGATGTTGATGCCGAGGATGCCGCCCTTTTTCGGGAACTCGGCGGCGCGGACGTTTTCCAGCAATTTGTCGACGCCGGCGTTGTTGAAGCCCATCCGGTTGATGATGCCTTGCGCTTCCGGGATGCGGAACAGGCGCGGCTTCGGGTTGCCATCCTGCGGGCGCGGCGTGATCGTGCCGATTTCGATGAAGCCGAAGCCGAGCTTGGCCAGGCCATCGATGTGATCGCCGTTCTTGTCCAGACCGGCGGCCAGGCCGACCGGATTGGGAAATTTGAGGCCCATGACTTCGACCGGGCAGGCGGCGACAGGCTTGGCGACGGCGCAGGCGAGACCGGCGGCGTTCATCAGATCGATGCCCTTCATACCGATACCGTGGGCGGTTTCAGCGTCGAGGGAGAAGAAGAATTTGCGGATCAGGGGATATAGCATGATGGGGCAGCATTTTACCGCATTGCGTCAGCGCTTGCCCGGCATCCTTTGAGCGCCGGTGATGGTGTTGCTCCGGTGCCTTGATTTAAAGTCTGAAACAAACTGTAACGACTGATTTTGCACGGTGAGGCTAAACTTCCGCCCATGCGATTTTTACCTTGCTTTTTCCTGTTGAGCGCCAGCTGTCTGTCAGCATGGGCCGGCGGGCTCAATGATCCGTTCGCTACCGATGCCATGGTGCCGCTCAAGCCATCGCCAGCGTTGTCGGCTCGGGTCGGCGAGGCGCCGTGCGCAACGGCATTGCCGGCCAGTGCGCTGACGGCCGTCGATGCCGTCGATCTGGCCCTGTGCAATCACCCGCAGACGCGGGAAGTCTGGGCTGCGGCCCGGGCGCAGGCGGCACTGGTTGGCGTGGCGAAGGCGGGTTGGTTGCCGACGCTCACCGGGACTGCGGGTTTAACCCGTTTCGAATATGAAAACAGCGCCTATACCCGGAATACGGCGGCGCTGACCCTCTCCTGGCTGCTCTATGATTTCGGCCAGCGTTCAGCCAATGTCGAGAATGCACAGCAACTGTTGAACGCCGCTGCGGCCACTCAGGATGCGACCGTGCAGAGCTTGTTCCTGGCCGCATTGCAGAGCTATTACTCGGCGCAGGCGACGCAGGCGGCGGTGGTTTCTGCCCTTGAGGCCGAGCGTTCGGCGCGCGAGAGCTATCAGGCGGCCGATGCTCGCTATGGTGTTGGCGTCGCGACGCCGGCTGACCGTTTGCAGGCGCAGACGGCTTTTTCACAGGCCACGCTGAACCGTATTCGGGCCGAAGGGGATGTCCGCAATGCCTTGGGCACGCTGGCCAATGCGCTGGGTTTTGAGGCCCAGCTAAGGATCGTCCTGGCAGAATTGCCGGCGGTGCCAGCCGGGGTGGTTTTTCAGAAGGAAGTTGATGCGCTGATTGCCGAGGCACAGACCCGGCGACCGGACTTGCGGGCCGCCGAGGCCCAGCTCAAGGCTGCGGAGGCCAGCATCGATCTGGCTCGCGCCCAGGGGCGGCCGACCATTTCGCTGGGGGCTGGGCCAAGCTGGCAGGATTCGGCTGGCGTGATCACGCAGGGCGGCAGCGTCGGGCTGACCTTGAGCGTTCCGATCTTTTCCGGCTTCGATACCACCTATCGGGTGCGCTCGGCGTCGGCGCAGGCCGATGTCCGGACCGCCCAGCGCGACCGGATCCGGAACCAGATCGCGCTTGACGTCTGGAAGGCCTACCAAAGCCTGACGACCGCAACCCAAAGCCTGAAGACGACGGCTGACCTGGTGGCCAGTGCCGAGCAGTCGGCGCAGGTTGCGCTCGGCCGCTACAAGGCCGGTGTCGGCACGGTACTCGACTTGCTGTCGGCGCAAAGTGCGCTGGCCAGTGCACGTCTGCAGCGCATCCAGGCACAACTGGACTGGAATGTTTATCGCGCCACGCTGGCCCAGGCCATAGGCGCACTTGATTACACGCTGCTGCAACCGGTAGCGGAAGGAAGACCATGAAACATATCGGGAAGATTCTGATTGGGGGGGCTGTGGCGGTGGCCCTGGCTGGCGGCGGCATCTGGTATTCCCAGCAGCGCTCCGCCCAGAATCCTGAGCAGCGTTACAAGCTGACCAACATCGAGAAGGGGGATGTGACGCAGACGGTTTCTGCCAATGGAACCCTGAATCCGCTCGTTTTGGTGAATGTGGGTACGCAGGTTTCCGGGACGGTGAAGAAACTTTACGTCGATTTCAATGACAAGGTCAGCGCCGGGCAAAAGCTGGTCGAGCTCGATCAGTCGCTGTTGCAGACGATCGTGCGGCAAAGCCAGGCGAACGTCGTTAACTTGCAGTCCTCGCTTGATCTGGCCAAGGCAAACGAAGCCCGGATGAGATCCTTGCTGGCCAAGGAATATGTCTCCCGGCAGGATTACGATGTGGCGCTGCAAGGCTTGAAATCGGCCCAGGCTCAGCTGGTTCAGGCCAAAGCGGCAGCGGATAAGGATCAGGTTAACCTGGGTTATTCGGTCATTACCTCCCCGGTGTCCGGCGTGGTCGTGGCAAGGCTGGTCGATATTGGCCAGACGGTGGCCGCCAGCTTCCAGACCCCGGTGCTGATCCAGATCGCCCAGGATCTTTCCAAGATGGCGATTGATACCAGCTTCGCCGAGGCCGACATCGGTAATATCAAGGAGAAATTGCCGGTTCGTTTTACGGTTGATGCCTTCCCCAATCGAAATTTCCACGGCGAGGTGCAGCAAATCCGCCTGAACCCGACCAATCAGCAGAACGTGGTCACCTACAACGTTCGCATCCGGGTGGATAACCCCGATCTGACGCTGCTGCCGGGCATGACGGCCTACGTCAATATCGGTGTGCAGAAGCGTGAAGGTGCGCTGTTAGTGCCGAATGCCGCCCTGCGCTTCAAGCCGGCCGATGCTCCTGACAAGAAAGCGGGAAATGCTCAGAAACCGGCCTCGAACGGTGGCGTGCCAAGTGCTGGGGGCGGTTCCGATGCCTCCGCGGCGAAGGGACAGGGGCCTGGCAAGGGCAAGAAACGGGACGGTCAGAGCGGAACGGTTTACGTGCTGTCGGGTAATGAAATGAAGCCGGTCAGTATTCAGCTGGGTATTACCGACAATCGCAGCACCGAAGTGATCGGTGGTGATCTCAAGGAAGGCGACCGCGTGGTCACCGGTGAAAACACCAATGGTGTCAAGCCGCCGTCCAGCGTTGGCATGCGGATGTTCTGATGACGGATGCAGTCATCCGGGTCGTCGGCCTGGGCAAGTCATATGAAACAGCGGCCGGGCTGTTTCCGGCCCTGAAGGGTGTCGATCTCGCGATCCAGCCAGGCGAATACCTGGCCATCATGGGGCCGTCCGGCTCAGGCAAGTCGACATTCATGAACCTGCTCGGTTGTCTTGATACCCCGACCGTCGGCGACTATTTCCTGGCCGGCGAAAATGTCGCGCACATGGACAAGGATGCGCTGGCCATCTTGCGTAACCGGACGCTGGGTTTCGTCTTTCAGGGTTTCAACCTGTTGCCGCGCATGAGTCTGCAGGACAACGTTGCCCTGCCGCTGGTCTATGCCGGTTTCGATAAGGAAACACGGCGAGCCAAGGCGCGTGAACTGCTCGGCAAGGTCGGTCTGAGCCAGTATGCCGATTCGCTGCCGAACCGGATTTCCGGTGGCCAGCAGCAGCGCGTGGCGATTGCCCGGGCGCTGGTCAACGAACCGCGCCTGATTCTGGCGGATGAGCCAACTGGCAATCTGGACAGCCATACCAGCGAAGAAATCATGAAGCTGTTCGATGAGCTGAATCGTGAAGGCATCACCATCGTGCTGGTCACTCACGAACAGGATATTGCCGAGCATGCCAAGCGGCAGGTCAAGTTTCTCGACGGGCAGGTCGTCAGCGATCACCTGACGGAAAGACAGGGGCTGCCATGCTGAAAGCCATGCTCGGCGAAGCCTGGCTGGCGATGGGGGCCAACCGCCTGCGCACAGCGCTGACCATGCTCGGCATGGTGATCGGCGTCGGTGCCGTGGTCATCATGATGGCCATCGG
Source organism: Pseudomonadota bacterium (assembly GCA_018262245.1). Lineage (GTDB taxonomy): Bacteria > Pseudomonadota > Gammaproteobacteria > Burkholderiales > Rhodocyclaceae > Azonexus. The sequence goes on from JAGTRV010000003.1 coordinate 10,690, forward strand.
GCAGGGCGCCCAGTACGCCGTGCAGCAGACGATCAGCACCATGGGGTCGAATCTCTACATCGTGCTCTCCGGCTCCTTTACCACCTCCGGCGTGCGCAGCGGTTCGGCCGGCGGGCCAACGCTGAATGTGGCCGATGCCGATGCAATCTCCGAACTGGATGGGGTGACCAATGTGGCGCCGACCCATCAGGGCACGCGGCAACTGGTCTATGGCTCGCAAAACTGGAGTTCGACGGTGGTCGGCACGACGCCTTCCTATCTCGAGGCGCGGGCATGGAGCATCGTCAATGGTGCCGGCTTCGGGGATTCGGACGTCCGCTCCTCAACGCGGGTGGCGATCATCGGCAAGACGGTGGCCGAGAATCTGTTCGGGGCTGACGACCCGGTGGGCAAGACCATGCGCATTCAGCAGAACCCGTTCATCGTGATCGGCGTACTGGGCAGCAAGGGCCAAAACCTGGATGGGCGCGACCAGGACGATACGGTGATCATTCCGCTGACCACCGCGCAGCGCAAGGTGTTTGGTACGCCTTTCCTCGGTTCGGTGCGGATGATCATGGTGCAGGCGGAATCCGCCGATGCGATGGCCAAGGTCGAATCCGGCATGACGGCGCTGCTTCGCCAGCGCCACCGCTTGCGCGAAGGCATGCCGGATGACTTTTTCATGCGCAATCTCTCTGCTGCGGCCGAGTCCGAGGCAGCGACCACGCGGACCATGTCCATTCTGCTTGGTGCGATTGCCTCGATTTCGCTGCTCGTTGGCGGGATCGGCATCATGAACATCATGCTTGTCTCGGTGACCGAACGGACACGGGAAATCGGCATTCGCATGGCCATTGGTGCCCGCCAGAAAGACATTCTCAGTCAATTCCTGCTCGAGGCGGTGATGATCTCCTTTGCCGGTTGTCTGCTCGGGCTGGTGCTGGGGCTCGGGATTGCCTTGGGTATCAACGCCTTTACCGGCATGGTCATCGTCATCTCCGGCAGTGCGGCGCTGGTCGCGTTTGCCGTGGCAGCAACGGTCGGCATCTTCTTCGGCTGGTATCCGGCCCGCAAGGCGGCGCGCCTCGACCCGATCGAGGCCTTGCGCTACCAATGAAGACCACCCGTCGCCAGTTTCTGTTTGCTGCCGGGCTGATGCCGCTGGTCGGCAGCACTCGGGCAGCGAATCGCCGCGTCGTGGTCGTCGGTGGCGGCTGGGGCGGATTGTCGGCCGCCCGCCACCTGCGCGCCCTGGCGCCCGATCTCGAAGTCGTGCTGATCGATCGCCAGCCGGCCTTCGTTTCTTTCGCCCTGAGCAATCGCTGGCTGGTCGACGCGGCGGCACAGGGGCCGGAACGTCATGACTACGCGACGCTTGCCGCACGTTGGGGTTACCGCTTCCTACAGGCGGAGGTGAGCAGCATCGATCGCTCGGCGGGCATCGTGATCGCCGGCAATGAGCGGCTGTCCTATGACTGGCTGGTTATTGCGCCGGGTATCCGGGAGAACTACGCCGCCTGGCAGCTTGAGGATCCGGCAATGATCGCCGAACTGCGCCGTCGCCATGGCGGGGCCATGGTGAACGGTGCCGACCTGCCAGCCTTGAAGCAGCGGCTGGCCAGCTTCAAGGGGGGGGATCTGCTGATGAGCATTCCACCCGCGCCTTATCGCTGCCCGCCGGCGCCTTACGAGCGGGCGATGCTGATTGCCTGGTGGCTGAAGACCCGGAAAATTCCAGGCAAGTTGATCATCGTCGATCCGAATCCGATCATGCCGGCCTTCCGTTCGATTTTGCTCGATCGCTTCAAGGACCAGGTCACCTACTTCGATCACGCGAAGATTCACCAAATCGATCCGGCGCGCCAGACGGTGAGTACCGAAATCGACGACATCCATTTCGATGCAGCCCTGCTTTGCCCTCCGCAGCAGGCAGCCGACCTGATCTGGCAGGCCGGACTGATCCGCAACGAAGAAGGCGGGCGGCCGAGTGGCTGGGCCGCACAGGGCGCGATTGATTTCCGCAGCTCGGCTGACGAACGGGTGTTCATCATTGGCGACTCGAGCGGCATGGTGTCGCCGGCCTTCGGGCTCTATCCCAAGACCGGGCACGTCGCCAACCGAATGGGGCTGGCGGTGGCCCAACAGATCGCCACGCAGGCCACCGGCCGTGAATTCCCGCCCCTGTTGCCGGAGAGCGTTTGCCACGTGCTGAGCAATGTCGAGCCAGACGAACAAACGCTGATCGAGACCAGCTACCGCCAGCGCGGCGATGGTTTCCTGCTGCAACAGGTCAAGCAGACGCGCAACCCCAATCCGGGCGGTGAAGATATCGTCTGGGCCGAGGCGATGTATCGGGATTTCCTGAGGCCATGAGTGACTTTTCGGCCAGGGTATCGGCGATCGGGAATTGCCGCACGAACATCGGCCAATGACTGCCCCTTCCTTGTCCGCTGAGGATTTGTTCTACGAAGGCACCCGGCTGATGGGACTGGGGGATGTTGAAAATTCGGAGCGAGCTTTTCGGGCGGCAATCGCTGAGGCGCCGGAGCTGGGCGAAGCACACGCCAATCTGGGACTGCTGCTTGAAAGCGACGGTCGTACCCAGGAGGCGGAAGCGAGCTACCGCCGGGCACTTGAATTGGCCCCTGGGCTAAGTCAGATACACATCAATCTTGGCGCCATGCTGGCCTCCCAAAGGCGTTTTGCCGAAGCGGAAAACGCCTACCGGGAGGCATTGGCCGTGAATCCCGAGTCGCACATGGCCTGGTCCAATCTGGGCGTGCTATTGGCTTGTCTGAAACGGGAAGCAGAGTCAGAGCAGTGTTATCGCACGGCGATGGCGCTGGCGCCTGAATATCGGAATGCCTCGTTCAACCTGGCTTACCTGTTATTGCGCCAGGGGCGCTACGCCGAGGGCTGGCTTTGTCTGGAAACAAGAGACTGGTATCAAGCGCTGGACAAACATTTGGGCATTCCGCGTTGGCAGGGGGAGCCTCTTGCCGGCAAGTCGTTTCTGATTGGTCTGGAGGCTGGGCACGGCGACATGATTCAGTTCTGCCGCTACGCCCGGCAACTGAAAGAGCGCGGTGCCGCAAGGGTTTCCGTGCTTTGCCATCCTGCCCTGAAAAATCTGTTTGATCACTTTGACGGTATAGATGATGCCATTGCGGTGGGTGACCCCTATCCGGATCGCGCCTGGGATTACTGGTCGCCGCCCTTGAGCTTGCCATTTTTTTGTCAGACTCGTCTTGAATCGATTCCCGCCAACTTGCCCTATCTGAGCGCCGATCCGGACAAGACCAGGTACTGGGCATCGCTGATGGCAGATGGTGGAGATGCGGTTCGGGTCGGACTGGTCTGGAAGGGGAATCCTCGCTTTGAGAATGACGCCGAGCGTTCGCTCGGTTCATTTTTTGATCTTGCCCCTTTGGGTGAGGTATCTGGCGTTCGTTTCTTCAGCCTGCAAAAAGGCGCCGGTGAAAACGAAGTCGCGCATTCGTTAGCGCCTTTTCCCGTGCTTGATCTGGGGTCAAGGCTTGTCGACTTTTCGGATACGGCGGCCATTGTGATGAATCTGGATTTGCTGATCACGGTAGATACTGCCGTCGCCCATCTTGCTGGCGCACTTGGTAAACCGGTGTGGGTGATGTTGCCCGACTACAAAACCGACTGGCGATGGTTAAGCGATCGCTCTGACTCTCCCTGGTATCCTGGGGTGATGCGTCTTTTTCGCCAGGAGGCATCAGGAACCTGGGGCAGCGTTATCTCCCGGGTGAAGGGTGCGCTGGAGAACGAATTGAAAAAGCGCCAAATCCATCGCTTTCTCGCCAATAACACCCATGACTAGGTGGCGCCTTGTCAGGTAGCGTCGATCAGAGATTCCAGGCGATACCCAGCCAGGCAACAGTTGCCTGGCGGGTTTCCACGATCGGGCTATGGGCTACTTCATGACCCAGTCGCGTTTGCTGGAGACCAAAGAGGACTGAATAATCCTTGTCCAGTCGGTAGCGGCCATCGAACCCGGCGGTCGCATTGGTTGCGCTGCCTGTGTGAAATGCAGGCCGATCGGGACTCGCCTCAAGCTCATTGACGCCGAAAAAATAGTTGCTGACACGACTGCTCATTCTGTCGATACCGACGAATGCACCTATTTTCCAGGTTTCGTTTTTGACGATTTGACGATACGCATAGAGTCGCGCTGATTCTCCACGGCTGGAATTGGTCAGGTCGGTGAATAGCGAAGCGCTTAGTGAGACAAAGCCCAGATCCCAGTCGAAAGCCGGGCCGCCTTCGATACTTTTGCCTCGCGTGTTCATTCCGACCAGCCTGGCCCCATCTCCGGCCTTGTAGCCGAAACGTGGTTCTATCGCCAAGCCTAGCCCCATTTTTCGATCTTCGCTTCCCCAGAAATAGACGCCGGCACGAAGCGGTTCGATGTACAGGATGTCGCTGTATTCGGCCGAGATGAGGGGAATCAGCCATGCCTGGGTGGCTTTCCCGCCGCTGTAGTGTGGAAAGACAATCGGCCCGGCGCCCACGGCGCCCGTCCAGCCAGCTGCCGGGGCATCCGGCTGGGCCTCGGCAACGGCGAGGGGCGCCAGCGCTAGCGCCAAGACAAAAACAGCAAGTAGCCTTTTCATCATCGGGGCTCGGTCGTCGTGTTTCAATCTATTCGGCGGAATACCAGAACGGCGTTCGTTCCGCCGAAGGCGAACGAGTTGCTGATTGCCGCTTTCAGGTCGGGGGCTGGCGTGCCGGGTTCGGTAACGACGCGAACGCCGCAAGCCGGGTCCTGTTCCGTCATGTTCATGTTCGGTGGCAAGGCGCCCCGCGCAACTGCCAGGGTCGTAATGACGGCTTCGAGTGCGCCGGCGGCGCCGAGCAGATGGCCGTGCATCGATTTGGTCGAGCTGACGGCCAGTTGGTCGATATCATTTCCCCAGACTTGCCGAAGCGCCTCGCACTCGATGACATCGCCGACCAGGGTGGCCGTACCGTGGGCATTGCAGTAGCCGATCTCGGTCGGAGAAAGGCCGCTGTCGCGCAAGGCGGCATGGAGCGCCCGAACCTGTCCGGCCGCATCGGGCTTGGTCAGGTGGGTTGCATCACAAGAGATGCCGCTGCCAGCCAGTTCGGCGTAGATTCTCGCCCCCCGCGCCAGGGCGGAATCCAGCGATTCAATGACCAGAAAGGCGGAGCCTTCGCCAAGGACCAGACCGGAGCGGTCTTTGCTAAACGGCCGACAGGCTTTCGAGGGATCGTCGCCAGTGGGAGAGGCCAGCGTTTGCAGGGCTTGCCAGGCACGAATGACACTGGGCACGAGCAGGGCTTCGCTGCCACCGGCCAACGCATAATCGATCTCGCCCCGGGAAACTGCCTTGGCGGCTTCGGAAATGGCCACTGCTGACGAGGCGCAGGCGATCGAATAGGTAAATACCGGTCCGTGGATGCCTGCCCGCATTGCCACATGGGCGGCCGGTGCATTGGGCATGAAGGCCGGTACGGTCAGCGGCGGGACGCGTCCGGATTCGAGATGGTTGTTGAAAGCCTTTTCGATTGCCGCTGCACCGCCCATGCCGCTTCCGACATAGACGCCACTGTTCTCGTCGAGCGCTGCGAGACCGGCATCCGCTCTGGCCATTTCGGCTGCGGCGACAGCCAGCTGGCTAACCCGATCAACGCCGGCAAGCTGAAGACGATTGAACCAGCTGCTGACATCGAAGGGGCTTCTCGCCACGACGGCCGGGGGGGCGATTTCGTCGTCAGACCAGAGTTCAACGGCCGAGCGGCCAGACATCACGCTCTCGAACACTTGATCCGGTGTGTCGCCGAGAGGCGAAACGAGTCCGAGACCCGTGATGACGACGCGTCGTTTCATGCGATGGCGGCCAGCTTGAGTTCGTCAATCAACGCGGCAAGACCTGCGAGCGTCTTGACGTCAGCCCGGTCATCCGGAAAGTCCAGGTTGAAGTGTTCTTCAATGGCAAACAGCAACTCGGCGAGGGAAAGGGAGTCAAGACCGTAGTCGGCAAGCGGCGCATCGGCCTTCAGTGTCTTTGGCTCGATTCCGAATGAGCTTTTGATCAGTTGTTTGAGTTCTTCAAGTGTGTTCATGGTGACCTCGTAGCAATTGGGTGGGACTCGGTTGGCTCAATGAGCGACTTGAGCCGGTGGCAGAATTTTCCCGTCAGGCAGCGACAGGGAAATTCGAAGCTAGGTATTCGGTGCTAACCCTTTTCACGAAGCGTTCCACGAGTCTGGAAACCTCGTGACGATCATTGTCGATCGTGATCATGTGGTAGCTGTTTTCAAGCACTGCAAGTTCCTTGTCGTGCTGGGGGAGCGCATCAAACAATCGCTGCACGCTGGCCAGCGTGGTGATTTCATCTTCTCTGGCATGCATGATCAGCACGGGGCAATCGATGTCGGCCAGATGGGCGCGAACATGGGCCATCATTCGCTCACCTTCACGCAAGGCCCGTAGCGGAATGCGCGACGGACCGACGGCCGAGCTGGCGCGTTCGGCCATTTCGCGAATCACCCATTTGCGAATTTTCGGGCTCTTGACGCCATAGGGCTCGCGTTCGGTCACCGAAAAGAAGCGGTCCAGTCCCGTCCAATAGCCAAAGTGACGCAAATGGCGAGTCGGAGACAAGCCCCAGCCATCGTAGTCAAACGTTGGCGACATCAGGATCAGTCCCGCGATTTTGCGACGGGTTGCCAGGGCTGCGGCGGCGGCAAGGACACCGCCCATGCACAAGCCACCCAGGATGATCGGTTCGTCGCCGTTGCCGAAGGTGTCAACGATATCTACCGCCGCACTCTGCCAGTTTCGCCAATCGGGCGATTGCTCATCGACCGCCAGCGTGTAGCCCGGGACGGTCGGTGCAAGGTGGGTCACGCCGTTGTTTCGCAACCAATGGGTGATCAGGCCAAATTCCTGCGGGGAGGAAAGAAGGCCGTGAAACAACGCCAAGGGAAGGGAAGAGGTCGGTTGCACTTGCATTTATGATCAGCCAAATCCGTATGGTTACTCACTGAAGCTTGCAAAATCCTGTCAGGAAAAAATGCAGATTATTCTCGTAGCCAGGTTTGGGTACGTCCAAACAGGGAAAATCCGACAAAGCCGCGCACGAACAATTTCCGGTTGTCGTCGGAGACCTTCAGGTTGCATCGATACAGATCGCCGCTATCGGGATCAAGGATTTCCCCATCCTTGAAATCAGTACCGACGCGCCGCAAGCCGGTCAATATGATCAGACCTTTTATCGGTTGATCCTTCCGTGCGCCTGGACACAGTTCACAACGGGCCTCCGGATTAACATCGGGGCGAGGAAATACAGTTGTAATTCGCCCTTCGTAAATCCCGTTGCGTTCGGATATGCGAACCAGCGCTTCAACCTCGCCGCTCTTGTCGCCGATGACGCGCCAGATGCCGACCGGTGTCGGGCCTTCGCCATCGGCGATAACACAGCCCGCCCAGGTGGACAGCGCGAACAGGCATACGAAAAAGCGATTCAACGTGTGACTCCAAGGCAATGGGGCGGTTGGCGCATCCAGTCTAGCTGATATCGAGCAAGTGGTTTGCTGAAGGCGGGCAACTGCGTGTCTTGTCACCCGGGCCGGCCAAAGCTTGCCCGGCGGCTTGCCTTTTGTCTCCGGCCCGAATGTCAGGTTTGCGACAGCTTCCTTCCGCTACTGTGCCGGCCGTGAAATCCAGACATTCCATTGCGCTCATTTTTCTTCTCGCCCTGGGTGGCGGCGCTGCCCATGCGGATGCCTTGCCTTTGCTCGCCCTGCATCTGCCGGAGGCCGAGCAGATGGTCGAGCAGCGCAACCGGGCACTGATCAGCGCCCGGCGTGCCTCAGCCGCGGGTGAGGCCGTGGTCGACATGGCTGGCGCCCGACCGAATCCGGTCGTCTCTCTGAACACCAGCGGCTTCAATAGCCGGAGTAGCGGTAGCGGTGGAAATCTAGATACCACCCTGCGCATTGACCAACCGATCGAGCGCGGCAACAAGCGCAGCCTGCGGTTGGCGGTAGCCGACTCGCTGCTCCAGGCCAACCGTTCCGATGAGTCCGACAGTCTGCGTCAGCAACGTCTGCTGGCCCGCCTGGCCTACTTTGATCTGAAAGCAGCCGAAGATAAATTGCGCTTGGCCAACGAATCGGCTCAGCTTGCCCGCCAGATATTAGCCAAGGCTGATTTGCGTCTCCGGGCGGGTGATTTGTCGGCGGCTGATGTGGCGCGCATCCGTACTGATACCCTCAAAATCGAGAGCGATGCGGTCCAGGCACAGGTCGATCTTCGTCGCTCGCGCCTCGCCTTGGCACAGTTGCTAGCCATGGAAAAAGAGGCTGCCCGATTGGCCACGGCGGATCCCTGGCCTGCCTTCTCGCGCTTGGCGATCACGACGCCGGAAATCGAAATGCGGCCCGATGTCATTGCAGCCCGTCAGCGGCTGGAGGCGGCAGAGCGTTCGATCCAGCTGGCCAAGGCGCAACAGGTGCGCGATGTGACGCTGGGCGCTCAGGTCGAACGGGCTCCCGATGACCGGAATCGTTCAGTTTATGGTGTCGGTGTCAGCGTTCCATTGTTTACAGGCTACGACTATCGCGGCGAAATCCGCCGAGCCCATGTCGATCGCGATTCCGCCCTCGACGAACTCGAACGCGTCCGGGCGACCGCTGCCGCCGAGTTTGAGCAATTTACCTTCGAGGCCGAGCGCATGAGCGAACGGGCGCGCAGCCTGCAGGATGAGGCTTTGCCTGCCGCACGCAAAGCGCATGCCGCAGTTGTTCTTGCCTTCAATCACGGTGCGGCATCGGCGCTCGATGTCATTGATGCCCGCCGCAGTCTTTTTGCCATCGAAACCGACACCACCAACGCCCTGGCCGATGCGGCAAAGGCCCGCGCCGCCTGGGCGGCTGCCACCAATCGCCCGGATCTGCCATGACCAGAAACACCATTGATCTCCGTTCCCGCCTGGCCGAACCGATGGTGCGGCGCACTGTTTCCGTTGTCCTGACCGCGCTCCTTCTTGCCGGCGGTGTTGGCGTTTGGCGCGCCAGCCATTCGAAGCCAGGTGGGGTTGTCGAAAAACCGCGCGCGCCATCCAATCGGTTGAGCTTGCCGGAAGAGGCCGGGCAACTGGCCTTCCTTAAACTGGAAACCGTGGCGACAGCGCTGCTGCCGGCGAGCGAGCCGATGAATGCCCGTCTGGCGCTGGCCGAAGACTCGACTGCCCGCATCTTCCCCCCTTTGGCTGGCCGCGTGATTTCGCTGCAGGCGTCGATTGGCGATCCCGTCAAATCCGGTGCTCCGCTGGCTATTCTGGATGCCCCAGATTTTGGCCAGGCGATTGCCGATCTGCGCAAGGCGGAGGCCGACAGTAACCAGAGACGCAAGGCGCTGAGCCGGGCAGAAATCCTTTTCGAAGGCGAGGCCTTGGCCCGCCGCGATTTGGAGTCGGCCGAAGCCGATGCTCATGCCGCCAATGCCGAGGCAGAACGAGCCCGCCTGCGCCTGAGCAATCTGGTGCCGTCTGGCAGCAAGATCGAGGGGCAACGTCTGGTCTTGCGCGCTCCTCTGGCCGGCATCGTGGTCGACCGCCAGGCCAATCCCGGCACCGAAGTCCGTCCGGATGCTGCCAATCCGCTCTTCATCATCTCCGACCTGCGCCACCTGTGGCTGAACATCGACCTGCCGGAAAAGGCAAGCGCCCTGGCAAAACCAGGCGAAACCGTCAATTTCACGCTTGATGCTTACCCCGGCATCGACTTTGCCGGCCGGGTTGATCGGGTCGGCGCGGTGGTCGATCCCGCCACTCGGCGGATTCCGGTTCGTGCCATCGTTGACAATGCCGACGGTCGCCTGAAGCCGGAAATGTTTGCCCGCGCCACGCTGAGTGCGCCGGATGCCACGCAGGTGGTCCGGCTGCCGGTCAGCGCCTTGTTGACCGGCGGCCTGTCCGCGCATGTCTTCGTCCAGGTCGGGCCGCGCGATTTCGAGCGACGGACTGTCACCATCGCCCGCCAGGATGCTGAGTTTGCCTACCTGACGCCTGAGTCCGCCGTGAAGGCGGGCGACATTGTCGTCGTGCGTGGCGCCATGCTGCTCGCCTCGGAACTGGCGCAGGGAGAATAAGGTGCTGCCCAGTTTCTCGACTTTTGTCATCCGGCAGCGGATGTTTATTCTGGTGATGGCGGTCGCACTGGCCATCGCCGGGTTCCGCGCCTTGCAGGATCTGCCGGTTGAGGCCTTTCCCGATGTCCAGGATGTACAGGTCCAGGTGGTGACGCAATATCCTGGTCAGTCGCCGGAGGAGGTCGAGCGCACGATCAGTATCCCGGTGGAACGCGAAATGAGCGGCGTGCCGCGTGCCACGCAGGTGCGTTCGGTTTCGATTACTGGGCTGTCGGTGGTCACCCTGACCTTTTCGGAGGGCACCAATGACTATTTCGCCCGCAACCAGGTCCTGGAAAAACTGCAGAACGTCTCCTTTCCCCCTGGCATCCAGCCGCAGCTGGCGCCGTTGGCGACGGCCGTTGGTGAGATCTATCGCTATGTCCTGAGCACACCGGCCGACATGCCGCCGCGCGAGGTTCGAGCCTTGCAGGACTGGGTGGTTCGTCCCGCCTTGCGGCGCGTGGCGGGGGTGGCCGACATCAACAGTTTTGGCGGCGCCGTCAAGGAATACCAGGTGCGGGTGAATCCGGCCGCCCTGATGCGCTATGGCGTGACACTCGACCAGATTTCCCAGGCCTTGGCCAATGGCAATCAGAACGCCTCCGGCGGCCTGATGAAGCGTGGCGAGGAATCGCTGGTCGTCCGTGCCGTCGGTCTTTTCGCCAATCTCGACGACATTCGCGCGGCCGTGGTGCTGGCCAAGGATGGCAAGACCGTGACGGTCGGCGACTTGGCCGAGGTGTCGGTGGGTGATCGTCCCTTGTCCGGTATCGTCGCCAACGACGACCAGGATTCGGTGGTTGAGGGCATCATCCTGATGACCAAGGGGGGCGATCCATCCAAGGTCGTCGCCGATGTACTGCTGCGGGTCGATGAGCTGAATCATGGTCAGCTGCCAAAGGGCGTCTCGATCAAGCCGATCTACCAGCGTACGGAACTGGTCAAGCACACCGTGCATACCGTCAGTGAAAATCTGTTGGTCGGTGCCCTGCTGGTGGTGTCCGTGCTGCTCATCTTCCTGCGCGAATGGCGGGCGGCTCTGGTCGTCGCAGCCATCATTCCGCTGACCCTCCTTTTCGCCTTCATGCTGATGGATCTGAAGGGCGTGCCGGCCAACCTGATTTCGTTGGGCACGGTGGACTTCGGCATCATCATCGACAGCGCGGTGGTGCTGGTCGAGGCGCTGATGGTCCGTCTTGCCGTGCACCATCCGACGGCGGCCATCGAATCGGCTGTCGGGCGGCGTTTCGATGCACTGCGCTGGGTGACCGCCAGCCTGACCAAGCCGATCCTGTTTTCGAAGGCCATCATCATCCTGGCCTTTCTGCCGATCTTCACCTTCCAGCGTGTCGAAGGGCGAATTTTTGCGCCGGTAGCGCTGATCCTGTCCTTTTCCCTGATCGGTGCCGTGCTGTTCACGCTGACGGTCGTTCCCGCGCTGCTTTCGCTGGTTCTGGCCAAGGCCGATCTGGCTGAAAAGCACATCGACTGGCTGGCCAAGCTGCAGCGTGCCTATCGCCGCCTGCTCATGCGCTGCCAGCGCACGCCGCGCAAGGCATTCGGTATTGCCGGGGTGATCGCCTTTCTGGCTTTCTCCCTGATTCCCGTGCTGGGCAGCGAATTCCTGCCGCGTCTGGACGAGGGCAATCTGTGGCTGACCATCACGCTGCCGCCGGGGTCTTCACTGGAGCAGAGCAAGGATGTTGAACGTGCCGTCCGGAAGACGCTGCGTACTTACCCGGAAGTGAAGATGCTGGTGACCCAGGTCGGCCGCCCCGATGACGGTACCGATCCGAAGGGACCGAATAACATCGAGATTCTGGCTGACCTGCAGCCGCGCGGCGATTGGCGCTTCGCCGACAAGGAAGCGCTGGTCGAGGACATGTCGAACAAGCTGAAGTCGATTCCCGGTCTGCCGACCAATTTCTCGCAGGTGATCCAGGACAACGTCGAAGAGGCGCTGTCCGGCGTCAAGGGCGAGATCGCCATCAAGGTCTTCGGGCCGGACCTCGACATCCTGCAGGACAAAGCGGAGCAGATTGCCGGCATCCTGCGCACCATCCACGGCAGTCGTGATGTCGCCGCCATCCTGCCCAGCGGCCAGCCGGAAGTGGCGGTACTGCCCAACCGGGTAAAAATGGCCCGTCTCGGACTGTCGATGGCCGATCTCGACAATGCGGTGCAGACGGCGCTGGGCGGCAGTGCCGTCGGCGGTTTCTACGAAGGCGAACGGCGTTTCGATCTGGTGCTGCGTTTTGCCGCGCCTTACCGTAATTCGGTTGAAGACGTTGGCGCCGTCCCGGTTGCCCTGCCCAACAATGGCGGGACGGTGCGGATATCCGATGTTGCGACGGTCGAGGTTCGCGAAGGTGCTTCGCGCATTTCCCGTGAGTCTGGCGGCCGCAACGTCTCGGTCAAGGCCAACCTGCAAAGCCGCGACCAAGGCAGTTTTGTCGATGAGGCCATGGCCAAGGTCGCCAGCGATGTTCAATTACCGCCGGGCTACCGCGTCGTCTGGGGCGGGCAGTTCGAAAACCAGCAGCGCGCCATGAAACGGCTGGCGGTCATAGTTCCGGCCTCGTTGTTCGGCATCTTCGCACTGCTCTTCTGGGCCTTCCGCTCGATTCGCCTGGCTGCGCTGATTCTCGCCATGCTGCCGTTCAACATTGCCGGTGGATTCTTCGCGCTGGGCCTGGCTGGTCTGCATCTGTCGATTTCGGCGGCGGTCGGCTTCATTGCCGTGGCCGGCATCTCGGTACAAAACGGGGTGATCATGGTCGAAGAGATTGTCCGCATGGTCGATAACGGCGCTTCGCTGGTCCGGGCCGTGACCGAGGGGGCGGTTTCCCGCCTGCGGCCGATATTGATGACGGCGCTGATGGCCGGCCTTGGCTTGCTGCCGGCTGCCCTGTCCAGCGCCATCGGCGCCGAAACGCAACGCCCATTCGCCGTGGTGATCGTCGGTGGTGTCGTCACTGCCACCCTGTTCACCCTGACCCTACTGCCCCCTCTGGCCTTCTGGGGCATGCGCCGGCGCAAGCAGGAAAACGATAACGAATGAGCCTTATTGAATTTCCATATATCGGGATTCCTGACAACGGTGTCAGATTTCAGCGACAAACTGTTGCAATTCGCGGCTTGAGTGTCACAGGGGGCGACCTTATCTTGGCGTTGTCTTCTTTTGGGAGTGAAAACGCATGAATACTCAGGAACGTGATCAGCTGAACAACTTTTTGTCGCAACTCGTCGCAGCTCGCGCCGGCCAGAAAGATGCCGAGGCTGATGGGTTGATACGCGAGGCGGTCGCCCGGCAACCAGAAGCCACCTACCTGCTGGTTCAGAAGGCATTCCTGCTTGAACAGGCGGTCTCAAATTCGCAAGCCCGGATCGAGCAGTTGCAGGGTGAAGTCGATGCCCTGCGGGCCTGCCAGCCACGCAGCAGTTTTGCCGAAACAGCCCAGTGGGGCAATTCGGCTGGCAGGATGCCCTTTCCGAGCGCCGCTCCACCGGTTGCCGCAATGCCAGCCCAAATGGCGGCACCGTCGTTGGGCTCGGGCTGGCTGGGCAATGTGGCCACCAATGTGGCCACAACCGCGGCCGGTGTCGCGGCTGGCGCCTTCCTGTTTCAGGGGATTGAACACCTGATCGGCCATCACGACAGCACCAGCCTTTTTGGCGGCAACGCATTGCCGCAACCCCACGAGACGCCTGTCGTGAATAACTTTTTCGATACGGACAGTCTGGCCAGTAGCGGTTCCGGCTTCGATGGCCTGAGCGATGGCCTCGACAGCGGCGGAGATAGTAGCTGGATCTGATTGCCGTTCAACTTTCCCCCACGGTGCTCCAGGATTCACTCTCTCCTGTTTCTTGGGGGCACCACGGAAGGCTCCTGCGGGAGCCTTCCACCTTTTCTGACTGGCAAATCTCGGGTGGCAAGCTGCGCTATGATGATCGAAGTCCCATGCCAAACCATCGATTGAGTGACTGGAATCATGCGCATCCTGCTTGTCGAAGATGACACCATGCTGGCCGAGAGCATCTGCGAAGGCCTCGAAAAAGGAGGCTTCACGGTCGATCGGCTGGGGGCGGCAGAACCCGCCGAGTCGGCACTTGGCCTGACCCACTACGATCTGGCCATTATCGATATCGGCCTGCCGGGCATGAGTGGGCTTGAGCTGATTCGTCGTGTGCGGCTGCGTGGCCTGCAGGTGCCGGTCCTCATCCTGACGGCCAGGGATGGCCTGGATGACCGCATCAGCGGCCTCGACCTCGGTGCCGATGACTACATGGTCAAGCCTTTCCAGCTGCCCGAACTGCTGGCGCGGATGCGGGCCCTGATTCGGCGCAGCCTTTCGGCGGCCAGCTCAGAACTGGCTGCCGGGGTCATTCGCCTCGATCTGGCTCGACGCGTCGCCACGGCCCACGGCGAAATCATGGACCTGACCGGCCGCGAATGGGAAATCCTGCAGCAATTGATGCTGGCCAGCCCAAACGTCGTAGGCAAGCAGAAAATGGCGGAAAGCCTGAGCGAGTGGGAAAACGAAATATCCGCCAATGCCGTGGAAATCTACATCTCGCGCCTGCGCCAGAAGTTGCAGGGGTGCGGCATTGAAATCCGCACCATCCGCGGGATTGGCTACCGACTCGATGAGCTCTGAGCCGCCAAGATCCGCCACTGGCACGCTGCGCAGCCGTTTGCTGTATCTGCTGCTGCTGCCTCTGATTGCATTGTTGATCGTCAGCCTGGCTTTCGACTACCGCATTGCATTCGAACCGGCAGCCGAGGCCTATGACCACGCGCTGTCCGATGACGCCGTGGCGCTGGCGGGGCGGATCCGCTATCTTGATTCCAGGCTGCAGGTCGATCTGCCGGCGGCTGCTGAGGCGGTGCTGCGAACGGATCGCAGCGATGAGGAGTTCCTGTCGATTCATGGGCCGGCCAATGAGTTGCTGGCCGGGGATGCCGATCTGCACCCCGACCAGGCGGTGAAAGGACGGAATCCTGCGCTCTCTGATGGGGAATTCCGTGGCAAGAAAATCCGCAAGGCCAGTTATCGGGTGGATACAGCGGCCGGTCTGGTGACGGTCACGGTGGCTGAAACGACCCGCAAACGGGAGCGTACCGGCTCGAAAATCCTGGCGGGCATGCTGCTGCCGAATATCCTGCTGATCATAGCCACGCTGGCCCTGGTTTATATCGGGGTGCGCAGCGGTCTGGCGCCGTTGACGCAATTAAGCGAAGAAATCAGCCGACGGCAACCGCATGATCTGAGCCCGCTGCCCAAGCGCGATATCCCGGCCGAAGCGGAGCCTCTGGTCAGGGCCATGGATGTCCTGATCGAAGACCTGCGTTCGGCATCGGCCGCCCAGCAGGCATTTCTGGCCAATGCCGCCCATCAGTTGAAGACGCCGCTGGCCGGCCTGCAAACCCAGCTTGAATTGCATGCACAGGAACTCCCCGGCGAATATACGCAACGGGCGAAACGCCTTCTCGATGCGACCCGGCGGCTCGGCCATTTGACCCATCAACTACTGGCCTTGGCGCGCTCCGGCCCGGATGCCAATCTGGTCCAGGAAAAACGCCCGGTCGACCTTGGCAAACTCCTGGAGTCCATTGCTTCAGGCTGGTTTGACCAGGCGCTGGCCCGTAACATCGATCTCGGCTTTGAAGCGGAGTCAGCGGTGGTTTCCGGCTCCGAGTGGATGTTGCGGGAAATGCTGTCCAACCTGATCGACAACGCCCTGCGCTACACGCCGGATGGCGGAACCGTCACTGTCCGCAGCGGGCTGGCCGATGGCCGGCCTTTTATCGAGGTCGAAGACAACGGGCCTGGCATTCCTGCCGCACAGCAGGATCGGATATTTGAACGCTTCTACCGAGTGAATCAGGCGGCCGGCGAAGGAACCGGGCTTGGCTTGGCTATCGTCAAGGAAGTCGCCGATCGTCATCAGGCCAGCATTCAATTGACCCGGGCAGCATCGGAAACAGGAACCGCTATCCGCGTTTCATTTGCTGTTCCCGCTGACGAACGCAGTGCGGGCTTCGGCCTGGGCTGAGCACAGACAAAAGCCGTACGCCACGGCTTTCAGGAGGGCGTCTTTCGCCAGAGCGGGCGGCAGTTCAGTGCCGGGCGTAGATCGAGGTCTTGCCGCCTTTTTTCACCAGCAGCGTTTCATAGAACTCGCGACGGACTCGCGGGGCGGCTGTGCTGTCCTTGTCGAGCATGGTGCAGGCCGTTTCGCAGGTTGGGCTGGAGAATTCACGGCCGGGGGCGCCGAGCGGCAGGCCGGGAACGGCCAGGCCCAATGCCTTTGGCTTCTCGGCCAGCAATTCCTTGATCTGGTCGGCATGGACATGGCCTTCGATGAAGTAACCGGCTACTTGGGCGCTGGGGACGGCTTCCAGATCCTTGGGCACTTTCAGGCGACGCTTGATGGCTTCCATGTCGTCGGTTTGGGTCACCTTTACCGGGAAGCCGTTCTGGCGCAGATGATCGGCCCAGTCGATGCAGGCCAGGCAGACGGTTGGCATGTAGACTTCGATGGTCGGTAGTGGCGTTGGTTGGGCGGCCAGGGCGCTGCCGGAAAGTAGCGCGGCGCAGAGCAGGGCTGCAGCTTTCAGCATGGCTTGCCGGCCTTGCAGCCTTTGAGGACCCACAGCGAAATGACCCCGGCTGTTTCGTCTGCCTTGACCTTGCGTGCCATCGAACCGGGGTCGCGGCCGTTGTCCGTCTTGGCTTGCGGGTCGGCGCCGGCTTCGAGCATTAACTGGGTATTCTTCGGGCGGCTGGAATAAGCCGCCATGTGCAAAGGGGTCGCGCCGTCATTGTCGCGGGCATTTACATCGGCGCCGGCAGCAATCAAGGCCTGCATCGCTGATGTGTCGGGGTTGGTCGCGGCCAGGTGCAGCGGCGTGGAACCCAGCGCTGTCCGGACATCGCGTTGTTTGGGATCAGCCTTGAGTAGCCGGCGAACGTCGTCGCCGCTGCCTTCTCGGGCTGCATCGTGGATCGGCTGATCGTGGCTTGTGTTCTCGGCGAAGGAGGAGGCCGCAAGACAGGCAAGAAACAGGAAAGGGATCAGGCGTTTCATCAGTGGGTATCCCAAAAAGAGTTGATGGCGATTGTTGCATCAAAGAAATCTGACCGCATTGATCTGCGCTAGTTTCAGTTTTTGCTAATTTGGCAGCGGGTACCAAAGAAAACGCCCCGCAGGCAGGATGGGCGGGGCGTCGAGTCTCGGTTCCAGGGGTCAGATGACCAGTTGAGTCCCCAGTTCGACCACGCGGTTGGTCGGGATATGGAAGAAGTCGCTGGCGCTGGTGGCGTTTTTTGACATGACGGCAAACAGGCGGGCGCGCCAGGGGAGCATGCCACGTGCCATTGATGGAACGATGGTTTCACGCGATAGGTAGAAGGTCGTTTCCATCATGTCGAAACGCTCGCCGTGGCCCTTGCACAGTTCCAGTGCGCCGGGAATGTCCGGACTTTCCATGAAGCCGTAGCGAACGATCAGGCGCATGAAACCTTTCTGCATGCGATGGAGATAGATGCGCTCCATATCATTGACGGTGGGCGTGTCGGTCGTCTGCACGGTGACCAGCACGACGCGTTCATGCAGCACCTGATTGTGTTTGAGGTTGTGCAGCAGGGCTGGTGGCACGCCGTCCTTGGCGCTGGTCATGAAGATGGCCGTACCGTAGATGCGGTGGACGTCGTCGATCGATTGCAGGAAGTCGGACATCGGAATGCTTTGCTTGGCCATTTCTTCCGAAACCATGCGCCGACCGCGCCGCCAGGTGGTCAGCACGGTGAAGGAAACAAGGCCCATGGCCAGCGGGAACCAGCCGCCCTCCGGGATCTTGATCGCGTTGGCGGCAAAGAAGGCGATGTCGACCAGCAGCAGCGTGCCGGCAACGAGCGCCACGAGCAACTTGTTCCATTTCCACATCAGAACCATGACGAAAGCGACCAGAATGGTGTCGATCAACATGGTGCCGGTGACGGCAATGCCATAGGCGGCGGCGAGGTTGGAGGAATTCTTGAAGCCGATGACCAGGGCAATGACGGCCAGGTAGAGCGACCAGTTGGTGAAGGGCACGTAGATCTGGCCTTCTTCCATGCCTGAGGTGTGGATGATCTGCATGCGCGGCAGCAGGCCCATCTGGATCGACTGGCGGGCGACCGAGAAGGCGCCGGAAATCACTGCCTGCGAGGCAATGACGGTGGCGGCGGTGGCCAGGCCGACCATCGGGATCAGGGCCCAGTCGGGAGCGAGGTGGAAGAAGGGGCTGGCGATGGCTTCCGGTTCGATCAGCAGCAGGGCGCCCTGGCCGAAATAATTGAGGACCAGCGCCGGCATGACGAAACCGAACCAGGCGAGGCGAATCGGGAAGCGCCCGAAGTGGCCCATGTCGGTATAGAGTGCCTCGCCGCCGGTTACGGCAAGCACGACGGAGCCGAGTGCCAGAAAGGCGAGACCGGTGTGTTCGGCCACGAAAACGATGGCAAACAGTGGATTGAGGGCGAGCAGAACGGCCGGGTTATAGGCAATTTCCTTCAGACCCAGAATGGCCAGAATGCCGAACCACGCCACCATGACCGGGCCGAACAGCTTCCCGACGGCGCCGGTTCCATGCTTCTGGATGAAGAACAGTCCGGTCAGGATGCCGAGCGTGATCGGGATGACGTAAGACTTGAGGTCGGGGGTGATGATTTCCAGTCCCTCGACCGCGGAGAGCACCGAAATGGCCGGCGTGATCATGCTGTCACCGTAGAACAGCGCCGCTGCAAAAATGCCGAGCAGGGTGATGATCCAGGACAGGCGGGGATTCTTGGCGCGTTCGGTGACCAGCGCGAGCAGTGCCAGAGAGCCACCTTCGCCGCGGTTATCGGCGCGCATGATGATGGCGACGTATTTGATCGTGACCAGCACGATGATTGCCCAGAAAACCAGCGACAGAACACCGAGAATGTTTTCCGGCGTGACCGGGATCGGATGATGGCCGTTGAAGATTTCCTTCAGGGCATAGAGCGGGCTGGTTCCGATGTCGCCGAAGACGACGCCGATGGCTGCAACCGTAATGGCCGGCAAGGCTTGCTTGGAATGTGACGACATGTATTCCCCTGTTGCGCCGGTGGCGCTATATTTTATTTTTACCAATGCAAAGCCGGTTTCGGGAACCGGCAGCGCAATCTGGCAAGATCGCCAATCTAGCACTTAGCAGGGCGCTTTGGTATAGAGGCGGGTGTGAACAGCGTTCTGGCAGGGAGCAAAATATGGCAAGAATCGGACGGCAGTTGATTATTGAGGGCAGGGTCCAGGGGGTCGGCTATCGCTGGTCCATGGCCGAACAGGCGAGAAAGCTGGGCGTCGTCGGCTGGGTGCGCAACCTGGCTGATGGCCGGGTCGAGGCGATGGCTGTCGGCGAAGAAATGGCCGTGCTCGAATTGATTGCCTGGGCCCGCCGCGGGCCGAGTCACGCCATCGTGCGGCAGGTCAGTGTCGCGCTGGGTGACGGGGATTTTCCGAGCTTCGAGCAGCGGACGAACGGCTGAGTTTGATTCCCACGGTCAACCGGAAGAATCGGCCAAAACCGAAATCCGGAATCGGTGGTGTTATAAGGGAAAGGCCGGCGAAGAAGGGACTTGCGGGGGGGTATCGAATGAGCGGCTGCCTAGCGCGAACTCGCCATTGAATGAGCACTTTTTCTCGGGCGAGCATGCTGTTGCAGGAGTCTGGCCAGCGCATCGAAATCAATGGGTTTGGTGATGTGGTCCACCATGCCCGCTGCCAGGCAGCGTTCCCTGTCTTCGCTTGATGCGTGCGCCGTCTGCCCGATGATGGGCAATTCGGGGACGAGGACGTGGATACTCGCCGTGGCTGCGTAGCCATCCATCTCCGGCATCTGTATATCCATCAGCACCACATCAAAGGCTTGGCACCCATCCTGAAGTACCCGGTCCGTTGCTTCGCGGCCCGTACTGACCATGACAACCTTGGCGCCGTCGTCGATCAGGTTGGCTTCGATCACCATTTGATTCACCTCGTCGTCCTCGACCACGAGAATCGACATGCCCGCCAGGGGTTGGCCCTGGCTGATCGAGACAACCGCAATCTCCCGGCTGGGTGGCACTTCGGCCCTGGTCAACGGGACGTAAGGCACGCGAAACTCGAAGATCGAACCTTCGCCCATCCGGCTTTCGGCCCGAATGCTGCCGCCCATCAACTCGAGCAGCCGCTTGCTGATGGCCAGACCGAGGCCGGTGCCGCCAAAACGCCGGGTGGTTGAAGCATCGGCCTGGTGAAACGGATTGAACAGCTGCGCCAGTTGTTCCTCGTTCATGCCGATGCCCGTGTCGGTCACCGTGAATAGCAGATCGTTCCCGTCGCGAACCGCCGACAGCTTGACCGTGCCGTGCTCGGTAAACTTGACGGCATTGGACAGGAGGTTGATGAGGACCTGGCCAAGCCGCAAGGCATCGGTGATGCAGGCGCGGGGCAGGTCGGCCGATCGTTCGATCCGGATTTCAAGCCCCTTGGCATGAGCCCTTTCGTCAACGAGTTCCCGGGCCTGATCCATGACTTCGGCCAGCACCACCTCGTTGGCCTCCAGGCGAATCTTGCCAGCTTCGATTTTCGAGAAGTCGAGAATTTCGCTAATGACGCCGAGCAGCAGCCGACCCGAAGCGATGATCTTCGCGAAGGCATTGCGCGCTTTCTCAGCGTCCATGAAATGGCGATGACCGATTTCGGCAAAACCCAGGACGCCATTGAGGGGAGTCCGGATTTCATGGCTCATGTTGGCCAGGAACTCGCTTCTCACCCGGGCCAGGTTCTCCGCGGCGATCAAGGCCTTTTCCTGTGCCAGGGCGGCGGCCCGTTGCTCGCTGATATCGACGAAACTGATCACCGCACCGGAATTCACGCCGTCCTGATACATCGGATGGATGGCGAACATCACCGGGATGGGATGGCCATCGGCATGCCAGTAGACTTCGCTGTCCTTGCGCATTTTCAGGCCCTGCAGCACCGCGTTGTGGCTGGGGCAAAGCTCGATGGGATAAGGCGAGCCGTCCGGCTTGCTGTGGTGAAAGACGTTGTGTGCATATTGGCCGATGACCTGCTCGGGCAGATAACCGAGCATGGCTGAGGCGGCCGGGTTGATAAAAGTCACCTTTCCCGCCTGGTCGACGCCATACAGGCCGTCGGCGCTGGCTTCGAGCAGGTGGCTGGCCCGCGCTTCGGTCGCCATCAGTTGGTTCGTCCGCTGCTGCACCTGACTTTCGAGGTGAGCTTCGTTCTCGCGCAATTTGATCTCTATCTGCTGGCGCACGCCGATTTCGCCGGCCAGCGTGTTGGTCATGGCGTTGATCGACTCGGCGAGTTCGGAAAATTCGTCCAGGCCATCACTCTTCAGGCGGAAGGCGAGATCGCCGGCGGCAACCCTTTTTGCCCCGTCATGCAGGGGGAGTACCCGTTGGCGGACCAGCCTGACCAGACTGGAGGTCAGCAGCAGTGTAACCAGGGCCAGCGTGCCGGTCAGCACGGCGACAATGGCGGACAGGTGCTGGTAAGCACGCTCGACACGCTGCGACGTCGCCGCGTGCAGGGTGATGATGCCCTCGCGCAGCGACGAAGCTTTCAACAGCAACTGACTGGACAACCTTTTGTCGAGTTCGTCCTGAATCTCTCGATTGCCGTTGGCCGCTCTGAACGACTCCCGGTTGGCCGTCAGGCGGTGAAAAATCACCGCTGTGTCGTCGATGGTATTGCCCAGCTGCTCCACCAATAGCTGGTTGTCGTGACTCGACAACTGAGCTCGGGCCTGACTCAGCAAGCGGTCAGACTCCTGCTTGTTTTCATCCCACTGCCGCTGGATATGATCTTCGCTGTGAAGAAAATATTGATCGCGCAGCGACGCCCGCTCGAAGAACATGTTCTCGATCTGGTCGACCAGGTCGAGGTCGGCTCTCGCCTGGGTCGATTCGCCGACCGACCAGACGAACACCGGGATCAGCAGCACCAGCGCCGACAGCGTAATGCCGGAAATGACATTGAGTTTGCTGGTCAGACGCACGTCGGCCTACCTGCTGAACTTGACCGCGTCCGGCTTGACGGCACGCAGGCTGTCGGCATGAATGAAATTACGATAGTCGGGCATCACCATTTGCTCGGTCAGCTTATGTTTCATCGCCCAGCGCGTCTCATCCTCCAGGGTGATGATCAGGCTCTGGTTGAGAACGACCCGGTAATTGAAGGCTGACCACACTTCGCGCACCAGCTCATTGTCGGTCTTGGTGGCGCTCGCCAGAATCCCCTGTGCTTCCTCAGGGTGCTGCGCGACAAAGCTCTCGGCCTTGACGACGGCCCGCAGCAGGCGCTTGACCGTTTCCGGCCGGCGCTGGACGAAATCCTGCTTGGCGGCCAAGTTGAAGGTTTCGGTGTAAATGTCCCGGTCGAAAATAACCAGCCCGTTCGCCCCGAGTTGTCGCTTGATTTCGGTCAGCGGGTAGTTCCAGGTAGACACCGCATCCACCCGCTTGTCGAGGATAGCCGCTTGCATCTCCTCGGGTTTCAGGGCGACCGGCTGGATGGCCTGGCGGGTCAGGCCGTTGGCTGTCAATATCGAGTCGAGAAAGAAATCGGAAGTGGTGCCCGGCGTGAAACCGACGCGTTTGCCCGGCAAATCGGCCGCGGCCGCGATGCCGGCATCCTTTCTCGCGACAGTTGCGTTATTCATGCCACTGGCCTCGATGTTGGCCAGCACGAACAGCTTCTCGCCCTTCAGTACATTGAACATGATCGGCGTTTCCGCCACGGTGGCGAAGTCCGCCTTGTCATCGAGAACCGATTGCAGTGCTGCTTTGCCGAAGGTGTGGATCAGCGGCTGCACCTCCAGACCTTCCGCTGCAAAGTAACCCTTGGCCACGGCGACATGAATCAGTGTGCTTTGCGGCTGCACCGTATAGGCAATGGTGACTTTCTCGGGGGGCTGAGCCAAGCCTTGCACGGTATCGGAGGCGGACGGAGACTTTTGGCAGGCGCACAACGCCGCAACCAGAACTGCGCTGAAAAGCGTTCTCCACATCATGAACTCCCCGATTTACGTGCTAAACGCGCGAATTATCAGCTGCCTATGGCGTTTAGCATAGGGTTTTTAGCAGTTAAATGGCTTTGGGTAATTAAATCAAAGTGGGTAGATCAGCGTCATTAACGGCGCGATTGATGCCGATTGGAGCGCTAGAATGAGGTCCCTGCTTCCGTGGAGAGATGAATGTCCTTGCTTGTCCGTATCGCAGCCGCGCTGCTGATCGCGGGTACGCAGCTCCCCTTGGCGCTGGCCGACGACGCAACGGCGCCAGTAAGGATTCGTGCTCTCCTTCCCTTTGCCTCGGCGGAAGGCCTGGATCGATTGGCACGGGCTACCGCCCGTAGCGACTTCGCGCCTTTGGCCAATCAGTTTGAAGCCCAGGTGACGATTGCCTTCTGTGGCCCGACTTCTGCGGCCATCGTCCTCAACGCACTGGACCCGCAGGGGGCGGGGGCGCCCCGCGATCGCAGCCGCTTGCTGCCGGCAGATGCCCGTTATCTGCCTGAGAACCTGGAATTGACGGTGCGCCGGCACACCCAGGAAAGCGTCATCGCCACCGGCAGGAAAACAAGGGCACAGGTCTTTGGCGAGCCGTCCGTGATCAATGGCAAAGTTCTCCGTGATGGTGGCTACCAGTTGCGCCAACTCGACGAACTGCTCAAAGCACACAACATGGACACTCGCCTGGTTATCGCAGACGAGCAGAAGTCCGAGGCCGAGATTCGCCGGGACCTGATCGACAATCTCGGTCGTGCCGGGGACTTCGTGATCGTCAATTACCAGCGCCGGGCCGTTGGCCAGACCGGCGGGGGGCATATCTCGCCGCTCGGTGCCTATGATGCAGAATCGGATTCGGTGCTGGTCCTCGATGTCAATCCGAGTCATCACCCCTGGGTCTGGATGCCCTTGGCGACCCTCATCCAGGGGATGCGGACCAGGGATGTGGCGGAAAACCGGGGCTACATCCTGGTTCGGTCCCGCTAAACGCCGGGCGGAAGCTTGGCGGCCATCATCGTTTTTCGGTCAATCTTGCGCCCGTCGACGATGAAGGTTCCGTCACCCACCGCGTGAACCGTGCGTTTTTCCTTGCGCTCGCTGTCGATGTAGGCGGCGACCCCCTCCAGCACGATGATGTTGTGCTTTTCGACGATGTCGATGACCTTGCATTCGATGTTGGCGAGGCATTCCTTGATCAGGGGTGGCCTGACGAGGCTGGCCTGCACCGGCGTGAGCTGGAACCTAGCGAACTTGTCGGTATCAGCCCCGGAGCAGGTCCCGATGCCAACGACCGTATCCAGCAGGTCGACGGTGGGAATGGCGATGACGCACTCCCGATGCTTGCGCAACGCTGCGAAGGAGTAATTCCATTCCCCCGTGGTGATGGCGAATACCGGCGTGAAATCCATCACCATGGTCCACGAGATGGTCATGATGTTGTTTTTCTTCACGTCATGGGTGGTGATGAGGACCACCGGCCCCGATTCGATCAGGGTAAACGCCTTGCTCAGGTTCAATGCTTGCATGAGAGCACCTCTTGATAGTGATGCCTGGCTAGTGCCTTCAATATTACCCGTGAAATTCAGAGCAGCGTTGGCGCGTCGTCGAGTTCGTTCGGGTTGTCGCCGCTGGCCGGAAAGTGCCGGGTGAGCAGTGCCGTGATCCGCTCGATGGCGTCCACCATGCCGTGTCGGTAATTCCCGGCAGCAAACGCTGCTTCCATACGGCGGCAGATGGCTTCCCATTCACCTGGCGGGATCAGGGCGGAAATACCGTGGTCGGCAAGGATTTCGACCCGGCGATCGACCAATTGAACATAAACGAGGATGCCGTTGGCCTCGCGTGTCGCTGCCACGCCGAGCGACTGAAACAGGCTTGCCGCGCGGTCGCGGCAGGACTCTTCGCGGAGCAGGGCGCGGAGCGGTAGCGGGCCTTCGATGGCGATGCGGATTTCGCCGCGCTGCTTCGTTTCGGAAGCCTTGACGGCAGCGCCGATGGCCGCCAGATCGTCGGCCCGGAAGGCACGTCTGGCCCACCAACCGGGCGACGAGAGATGTTTTAGCAAGCGTGTCAGCATCGTTTCACCAGTTCCCCGAGGCGCCGCCACCACCAAAGCCGCCTCCGCCGCCGGAAAATCCGCCGCCGCCCGACGAGCCACCGCCAAAGCCACCGGGGAATCCGCCGCCGCCAGAAGACCAGCCACCACGGCCGAGGCGGATGAAGGAGAGCACGAAAGCGAGCAGGGCCGCACCACCGGCCAGGCCGAGCGAGGCGAAAAGCGTCCAAGCCAGCCAGCCGGCGACGCCGGACACGGCAAGCGAACCGAGCAGGCCGAACATCGAGCGGATGACGCCGGCCATAAAGAAAACGATCAGCAGAAAAGTCAGGCTGTCACCGGGGTCGGCGCCGCTCGGGGCCGTTTGCACAACGGGGGCGGGCAACGGTTCGCCGCGGATGACCTTGTCCAGTGTCGCCACGGTCGCCCGCAGGCCGCCGGCAAAATCGCCCTCGCGGAAGCGCGGTGCCATCTGTTCGGCCACGATGCGCTTGGCAATGGCGTCGGGAATGGCACCTTCCAGGCCGTAGCCGACCTCGATGCGCATGCGCCGGTCGTTCTTGGCGACGATGACAATCACGCCATCATCGACGCCCTTGCGCCCGATTTTCCACGCCTCGGCGAGGCGGATGCCGAATTGCTCAATGGTTTCCGGTTGTGTCGTCGGCAGCAACACGATGGCGATCTGCGCGCCCTTGTCCTTTTCCAGCGCTACCAGACTGGCTGTTAACCCAGCTTTATCCTCGGCCGACAGCGTGCTGGTCAGGTCGGTGACGCGCTCGGTTAGCGCCGGCAGCGCCACCTCGTTGGCGCTCCAGCCGGGCAGTGGCAGCAGGGCGAGCCAGAGAGCGGCGAGCCAGTGGAGCATCAAGACTTACTTGGCGGTAGCCGGGGTGTCGAACTTGACAACCGGCGGTGTCGAAATGGCCTTCTCGTCCTCGACCGTGAAATTGGCCTTGGGCTTGTAGCCCATGACCATCGCCGTCAGGTTGTTCGGGAAGGTGCGCACCGAAATGTTATAGACGCGCACCGTATCGATGTAGCGGTTGCGGGCCACGGTGATGCGGTTCTCGGTGCCTTCGAGCTGGGCCTGCAGGTCGCGGAAATTGGCGTCGGCCTTGAGGTTCGGGTAGTTCTCTGCAACGACCAGCAGGCGGGACAGTGCGCCGGAGAGTTCCCCTTGCGCCTTCTGGAACTTGGCGAAGGCCGCTTCGTCATTGACCAGCTCCGGCGTGATCTTCATGCCGGCGACGTTGGCGCGGGCCTCGGTGACACGGGTCAGCACTTCCTTTTCATGGGCGGCATAGCCCTGAACGACGGAAACCAGGTTGGGGATCAGATCGGCCCGGCGTTTGTATTGGTTGAGCACCTCGGACCACGCGGCGGTGACGCCTTCGTCGTTGATCTGGATCTGGTTGTAACCGCAGCCGGAAAGCAGGCTGGCGACGACGAGAAGGACGGAGTAGAGACGAATGCGCATGAAAGTGGCTCCCGAAAAATGGTTCGCTGCCAAGCATACCATCGTGATATTTCCGGTCGGATAAAGTTTGGTCGGGCCTGACGACTTCTACAGCCCACCAGAAAAAATGGTCAACATTGAAACCGGCACCCGGCCGTCTCAGGGCTTTTTCCGGCGCAGCAGGTGAATGACGATGAAGCTCAGCACCGCCTCGCCACGCTGGTTCACCGCCTGATATTTCAATCGCGCCATGCCACGATCCGGTTTCGAACTCGAAGGACGGACTTCTAGCACTTCGATCTCGCTATGCAGCGTATCACCGGGTCGTACCGGCGCCAGCCAGCGCAACTCGTCGATGCCCGGCGACCCCATGCTCGACTCGGCCAGCACGCCGGACTGGATGAACAGCCGGAAACAGATGGCCAGGCTCTGGAAACCGCTGGCGATCAGCCCGCCATACGGCGAGTTGGCTGCTGCGTTGGCGTCAAGATGGAAGGGCTGCGGGTCGTAGCGCCACGCGAAGTCGATGATCTCGGCTTCGCTCAGCGTCAGGCCCGGCGAAGTGAAGCGCTGGCCGGGAGTAAGGTCGTCGAGAAAACGGGTGTCCATGGCGTTCAGTCCTTTCCTTGTGGAGGCTGCTTCTGATGTCGTGCTTGCTTTACGGGTTCCGGCACTGCGCAAGCTGCGTATCGCCAGCCTTGCCGCAGGGGGTGAGGGCGCCGGGCACCGGGTGCGGGGTGCCGTTGTCGTCCATCTGCGCGGCCAGGGTGTCCCATTCCTGCACCCCGGTTTTGTCGAGCTTGAGGCGCAGGAGCCAGCCGCGCTGGGCGCCGGAGTAGTCGAAGCCATCGAAGACGAAATTGCCCAGGCTGTAAACGATTGGTTTGCCTTTGTAGATTTCGGCACCTTGAGTGACGTGCGGGTGGCCGCCGACGACGAGGGCGGCGCCAGCGTCGATCATTTTGCGGGCCAGGGTTCTTTGCCGCTCGTCGGGGCGGCTTTCCTTTTCCCAGCCCCAGTGCATGAACGGGATGACCAGATCAGCGCCAGCGGCTTTCGCTGCACCAATGTCCGCGATAACGTGCTCGTCTTCGCTCCAGGCAACACCCGGCCAGTGGGCGCCAGCCTCGAAGGACCTGGGCTTGAATTCGTTGTAGCCGAGGACGGCAATCCTGAGGCCATTTTTTTCGATCCACAGCGGCTTGTGCGCGGCTGTCAGGTTTTTCCCGCCGCCGAAATAGGCAATGCCCTGTGCGTCGAGATGCTGCATGGTTTCGAGGAAGGCAGCGTGACCGTAGTCGCCGGAGTGATTGTTGGCCAGCGACACGGCGTCGAAGCGGCCGCGCAGCACGTCCAGCGTGTTTGGCTTGGCGCGGAAGATGGCGACCTTGCGTGCATGGGGCTGGCCGCCAACGGCAACCGGACATTCGAGGTTGCCGATGCGGTAGTCGGCGGCGCTGAGCAGGGCTGCGAAGGGGGCGAGCGGGTCGCCGCCGGCTGCGATGGTCTGGCCGGGGCCGTCATCGAGCATGATGTCGCCGGCGAAGATCAGTGTCAGCGGGGCGGCTTGGGCAATGCTGGCGAGCAGGCAGAGTGCGGCCATGGCTGCTCCACGGAGCAAATTTCTGCGCGGGCTGGCCAAATGGAAAAGTCCGGTGATTTTCATGGCCGGTCTTTCAGTTCGCACCAGTATTGCAGTTCGCCATCGCGCACGGGTTCATAGACAAAATGCAGTCCGGTGAAGCCGTAACGGTCGTTGGTGCGGGGTGGGAGCGGGTAGCTGGTTTGATGGATCAGGACCGGGCCTTCGTCACGATCAACGTAGGTGTAGAGCTTGATGGCAGCGAGGTCGGCGGCTTGCGCTTGGTTGACGAGACGAAAGAGCAGGCGAGACCCGATGGCAATCGGTACTTCGCTGTAGGGCGAGGCGGTAGGCGCAGCTTCGATGGTCCGGGTTTCGCCGCCGTAGGTGAGGTGACAGGCGACCGTGTAGGCCTGGCTAGCCGAGGCGGTGGTGAGCAGAAGGCCGAGCAGCAGCTTAAGGTACCACGGCATTCTGCAGGCTTCCTCTTTTTGGCGAATGCCAGAATCCGGAATGCTTGAAAGCCGGGCCGCCGGCTCGTTCCGGCGGGACGGATTAATGCTAGCCACCTCAGCGTGCCTTGGCGCGGCTGGCGGATTTGAGAACGATTTCGACGGGTAATGCC
The DNA here is from genome assembly GCA_018262245.1 of Pseudomonadota bacterium. Classification (GTDB taxonomy): domain Bacteria; phylum Pseudomonadota; class Gammaproteobacteria; order Burkholderiales; family Rhodocyclaceae; genus Azonexus. The sequence goes on from JAGTRV010000003.1 coordinate 39,673, forward strand.
TGCCCCTCGTGAAGCGTCGGGTAGGTCTGGCTGTTAACGAAGAGCAGGCGTCCCTTGTCCTCGATGCGGGCAGCGATGGCAAGGCGGGCCTTCTTGCCGAGCAACGCCTTGTCTACCGTGGCCGAGAAGGGAATCGGCACTTGGGCACCGTTCAGCTCATAGCGTTGCTCGACCAGGGTTCTGGCTGGCGCCCCGGGGCGAGCGGTGTCCTGGATGCGGATGGTCAGGGTGGCGCCGGGTGGCAAGGCGATGCGGGCGAGGTAGGTGACGCTGCCGGTGATGTCGATGAAACTGCTGGCGGTCGGTTGTGCCACTGTCTGCTGGGTGGCCGGGGGAAGCGTGCCGCGCGTGCAGCGGCGGAGGTTGCTCTTGCCATCTTCGATCACGGCATTGTCGTCCTTGGTGTGCAGGCGAATATTGCCGCTGCGGTACAGCGTGCCGGAGGTGGAAGGGACTTGCGGCAGGGTCAGTGCTTCGTCAGCAAAATGCAGTGTGGCCTGGGGGCGCCCATCGGCATCGGCCGAAAAGGAAATGTCGAGGCGGCTGCCGTTGTCGCAGGCGTAGGGAGTGCGTTCTTCGCTGGCTATTGCGCACAGCGGGAGGAGTAGTGCCAAGAGGTAACTGAGTTTCATGTTTTTTCGAGTTTGGGTAGCGCGAGCCAGTGGCCATCGATCAGGCCTTCAATGGGCTGAAACATCGCCTTATAGGCCATCTTGCGACTATTGGCGATCCAGTAGCCGAGGTAAAGGTAGGGCAGTCCTAGGGCCTGACATTGGGCAGCTTGCCACAGGATGTTGTAGGTGCCAAAGCTGGCGTCTGGAATGTCCGGGTCGTAGAAGGTATAGACCGAGGAGAGACCGTCGTCGAGGACATCGATCAGGCTGACCATACGGATGCCTTCATCGTCGGAGAACTCGATAAGCCGGGTGTCTACACGACTTTGCAGAAGGAACTGGGCATATTGCTCATGGCTGTCTTCGTCCATGCCGCCACCGGGATGCCGAGCTTGCTGGTAGCGGTTGTACAGCGCGTAATGCTCGTCGATATAGACCAAGGGCAATTCGCGGGCGCGCAGGTTGGCATGATGCTTCATGGCGCGGCGCTGGCTGCGATTGGGGCGCAACTCGGCCACCGGCAGGCGAACCGGAACGCAGGCCTTGCAGCCGTCACAGTGAGGACGATAGGTAAAGATGCCGCTGCGCCGGAAGCCAGTACGAATCAGCGAACTGTAGATTTCGCTGTCGATCAGGTGAGCCGGGGTCGCCACTTGCGAACGGGCCTCGCGGTCGGGCAGATAGCTGCACGGATAGGGCGAAGTGGCGTAGAACTGCAGCAGCGAAAAGGGGAGGGCGGCGTCGTCGGGTTGGGCCATGTCTATCTCGCCGGGTCAAGCGGGTCGGTCGACCAGACTGTGCGTGGACTGCCGGATGCGGTCAAGGCTGACAAGCGGGCCTGAAACGCATCACGCGGAATCTCTCTTCCGCCGAGCGAGGCCAGGTGGTCGGTGTACATCTGACAGTCGATCATGCCGAATTGGTTGTTCACAAGATAATCCACCAGATGGGCGAAGGCGACCTTGGAGGCATCGGTGCGATGCGAGAACATCGATTCGCCGTAAAACATGTGTCCGATCGCCAGGCCATACAGCCCCCCGACCATCACACCTTCTTCGTAGGTTTCGACCGAGTGCGCCCAGCCGAGTTCATGCAGGCGGGTATAGGCGTGTTTCATTTCCGGCGAGATCCAGGTGCCATCCTGGCCGGGGCGGGGGGTGCTGGCGCAATTGGCCATCACGCCACGGAAGTTGCTGTCGAAACGGACTTCGAATTTACCCGAGCGCAGGGTTTTCTTCAGCGAGCGGGTCAGCCGAAATTCTTCAGGAAAGAGGACCATGCGCGGGTTCGGGCTATACCACAAGGGCTGTCCTTCCACCGTGCCCCAAGGGAAAATACCGCGCCGGTAGGCGTCGAGCAGGCGGTCAGGCTGCAGATCTCCGCCGACGGCGAGGAGTCCTCCCATGTCTTCGCGAGCCATTTCGACCGGCGGAAAGAGGTCGAGCGGGCCGAGGTAGGGAATCATGCGTGTTGGTCGTTCAGCTTCTTGAAGGCAATGACATGATCGGCGTCGAGCCGGATGCCGATTTTTTCGCCAATCGCATGATTGTGGTGCGAAGGAACCAGCGAGAGCACTTCGGCGCCACTCTTCAGGCGTAGCGAATAGAGAATGTCGGCTCCGCGGAAAGCCTTGTGCAGCACTTCAGCCTGCAAGGGGCTGCGATCGTCGTGCACGATGTCATCGGGGCGCAGCAGGACATCGACCTCGCAACCGTCGCCGCAATTGGCGCAGGTTTCACTGCATTCAACCGCAATGTCGGAGACCAGCTGGCCGAGTTCCATCTCGACATTGGTACCGCCGGCAACCACGCCGGGTAGTAGTACGCCCTGGCCGATGAAGTCGGCAACGAAACGGTTGGCCGGCCGGTGGTAAAGGTTGTAGGGCACATCCCACTGCTGGATGCGGCCTTCGTGCATGATGCCGATTTCGTCGGCCATGGCGAAAGCCTCGTTTTGATCATGGGTGACCATGATGGCGGTCGAACCCTCGCGCTTGAGAATTTCGCGGACTTCAACCGAAAGTCGTTCACGCAAACCGACGTCAAGGTTGGAGAAAGGCTCGTCGAGCAGGATCAGTTCCGGCCGTGGTGCCAATGCACGGGCCAGTGCCACGCGTTGCTGCTGGCCGCCGGAGAGTTCATGCGGGTACTTGTTGCCCTGGCCATGCAGGCCGACGGTGGCCAGCAATTGCCTGACGCGTAGATGGGCATCCTCGGCCGGCTTGCGCCCCAGGCCGAAAGCCACGTTTTCCTCGACGGAGAGGTGAGGGAAGAGCGCGTAGTCCTGAAAAACCATGCCGATCCGCCGTTTTTCCGGGGCAACGCGTTGCCCGGCGCGGCTGACGACTTCGCCGCGCAGGCTGATCTCGCCCCCGGAAATGTCTTCAAAGCCAGCGATGCACCGCAGCAGCGTGGTCTTGCCACACCCCGACGGGCCGAGCAGGCAGGCAATGCTGCCACCTTCGAGCCGGAAATTCACGCCATCGACAACGGTGTGCTTGCCGTAACGCTGAACGACGCCACTGAGTTCAAGTTGAGCCATAGCGGTCGATTATAATTCGCATTCACAATCATGCGCATCGCCTACTTTTCCCCGCTGCTTGCTGTCGGACTCGTTGTCGCCCTGCTCGCCGGTTTGCCGGTGGCCAGTGTCGGACTGAACCTGTTCGTTGGCGGAACGAGCGAGACCTGGGCGCATCTGGCAGCGACGGTATTGCCGGAATACATCAGCAATTCACTGTGGCTCTGCCTCGGGGTTGGTTGCGGCGTTGGAGTCGTTGGTGTGGCCACCGCCTGGCTGACAGCGATGCATGACTTTCCCGGGCGCCGCATTTTCGAGTGGGCGCTGGTCCTGCCGCTGGCCGTGCCGGCCTATGTTATGGCCTACGTTTATACCGACTTTCTGCAGTTTGTCGGGCCGGTGCAGACCGTGTTGCGCGAGACTTTCAGCTGGCAGTTTGGCGACTACTGGTTTCCGGACATCAGGACGCTGCCCGGCGCCATTCTGATGTTCGTCAGCGTGCTATATCCCTATGTGTATTTGCTGGCCCGTACCGCCTTTCTCGAACGCGCCAGCGGCATGCTGGAGGCGGCCCGCACGCTGGGCATGGGGCCGTGGCGGGCATTTTTTTCGGTATCCCTGCCGCTGGCTCGACCGGCCATTGTCGCCGGTGTGGCGCTGGCGCTGATGGAAACACTGGCCGACTACGGCACGGTCGCCTATTTTGCGGTTAATACCTTTACCACCGGCATCTACCGCGCCTGGTTTTCGCTGGGTGACCGGGTGGCTGCGGCCCAACTGGCGGCCATGCTGCTCGCCTTCGTGCTCTTCCTGTTGATGGCTGAGCGCGTTTCGCGGGGGCGGGCGCGCTATCACAACACCACGAACCGTAGCCGGCCGATGGCGGGTGCCCGGTTGCGCGGCCCGGCGGCCATTTTGGCCACGCTGGCTTGCGCCGTACCCTTTCTATTGGGCTTCATCGTACCGGCAACCCTGCTGCTGAAAATGGCTTTGACCGACGGAGATGCCCAGTTCGGAGAACGTTTCCTGACCCTCTCCCGGAACAGCTTCGTGCTGGCCGGCGCAACGGCCGCCATCGGCGTGCTGCTGGCGCTGCTGCTGGCTTATGGTGCCCGGCTGTCGAAAACGACTTTAGCCAATGCGCTCAACCGGCTGGTTGGGCTCGGTTATGCGGTGCCCGGGGCGGTCATCGCTGTCGGCGTGCTGATTCCGGTGACCCGGCTCGATAACTGGCTGGCCGGACAATGGGAACAATGGTTCGGCCATAACCCCGGCCTGCTGCTGACCGGGGGCATCGCGGCACTGATCTACGCTTACCTTGTCCGTTTCCTGGCGGTGGCCTTGCATACGGTCGAATCCAGTCTGGCAAAAGTAACGCCCAGCATGGATGATGCCGCCCGTAGCCTGGGATTGGGGCAAGGCGAAACCCTGCGCCGGGTGCACGTGCCCATGCTGCGGGGCAGTCTGTTTACGGCCGGTTTGCTGGTATTTGTCGATGTGATGAAGGAGCTGCCGGCCACATTGGTTATGCGCCCATTCAATTTCGACACGCTGGCAACGCAGGCCTATACCCTGGCCTCGGATGAGCGTCTGGCCGAAGCGTCGACGGCGGCACTGGCGATTGTGGCGGTGGGCTTGCTGCCCCTGATCGCCTTGTCACGCCAGATTTCGGCCGTACGACGCCAGTAAGCGCAAGACTCTCCGCCGACTTGTTTAGCTGCCGCTTTTGGGTGGGGTTAGGGGAAAATCAATCGCGTCATGTTCCTCAAGGAACATCAGGTCCATGGATAGCGCGTTGGTTTCCGTGCCATAGACTTCTGCAGCATCGTTGTTGATGCTTGGGGCGGGCGGGATTTCGGTTCGCGTAAACTCGATGCTGTTGTCCGGCACCGGTTCCGGGAGGGAAGGGGCTATGGCCTCAACCGGCAAAGGTTCGCTGGTGATATCGAAAATACCAGGATCAATCGCGAGGCCTTCGGGAATCGCCGCCCCTTGCTGAAGTAGCAGGGCGACGATTTCGTTGTGTTCATGTCTTAATGCCAGGCGAAGCGGCGCACCCGGGCCATCGCTGGCGGCAGCGTTCGGGTTGGCACCGTGGGTCAGAAGTTCGCGCACGATCGCCAGATTGCCTTCGAAACAGGCAGCCCGCAACGGCAGGCCTCGGCTACCGTGCATGTCGGGCTCTTCAATGTCTGCACCTTCTTCGAGCGCGTTGATGACCCCACTGAGTCGTCCGGCACGGATGGCTGCGATCAGCTTGCTTGCGGTGGGTCCCTTTTTGGTCATGTTTCCAGACTATCTCGACAGTTTTTGGATTGTAGGCAATCACCCATACTTTGGCGAGTCAGCTTATTTGAATCCGACGCGGTCGAAAATGATCTGCGCCTTGCTCTGGTACATGGCCAGGTTCTTGACCGGCAACTTGTCAGCCTTGAATTTGCCGAGTGACTCCAGGGCCGGATTGGCCACCTTGACGCTATCGACGGCCGGCCATTCGTTGTTGCCATCGGCGAAATAGCGTTGCGCCTGATCGGAGGCCAGGTATTCCAGGAATTTGACGGCGGCTTCCTTGTGTGGCGCCGTCCTGAGCATGCCGCCGCCGGAGACGTTGATGTGAGCGCCGTTGCCGCTCTGGTCCGGCCAGATGACGCCGACTTTTTCCATCAGCTTGATCTCTTCGGGTTTGGTCGAACGGAGCAATCGGGCCACGTAGTAGGTATTGGAAATCGTTACCCCACACTCGCCGACAGCCACCGACTTGATCTGGTCCGTATCACCGCCTTTGGGCGCGCGGGCAAAGTTGGCGACCATGCCGCGGGCCAGTTCTTCGGCCTTGCTCTCACCTTGGTGGGCGATGATCGATGCCATCAGCGACAAATTGTAGGGATGGGAGCCCGAGCGGGAGCAGAGCTTGCCCTTCAGCTTAGGATTCGCCAGGTCGGCGTAGTTCTGCACGTCTTCCGGTTTGACTGAGGCCTTGTTGTATACGATGACGCGGGCGCGGGTTGAAAACGAGAACCAGTCTTCGGTACGCAGGTGGGCTGGAATCCTGGTTTCGAGAAGTTTTGAGGCCAACGGAGCGAACAGGCCAAGTTCATGTGCCTTGGCCAGGCGGGCGGCATCAACGGTCAGGAATACATCAGCCGGGCTGTTCAATCCTTCGTTCCTGATCCGCTCAAGCAATTCATCTTCCTTGCCTTCAATGCGGTTGATCCTGATGCCTGTTTGCTGCGTGAAGTTGGCGTAAAGTGCTTCGTCCGTCTGGTAGTGGCGGGCGGAGTAAAGATTCAGGATCTTGTCTTCGGCCGTGGCTGATTGGGCCAAAGTGATAACGGCGGCGATCAGAACTGGTCTAAGTTTCATGCGGCAACTCCGGATGTCTTTGAGAATCGCCCCAGTTTACTTGCTGACACGGCTGTTGTGGACGAGAGCGATTGCCTTGATTGGACGTAAAAAAAGCGGCTGTTTAGCCGCTTGGTTCAATTGACTTCGAGAATTCGTCGCGCGCCGTTGTAGCGCTGCATCCAGTAACTGCTTTCCATGTTCTCGACGCGAACTTCAGCGCCAGTGCGTGGCGCGTGCAGGAAGTGGTTGTCGCCGAGATAAATGCCGACGTG
>JAGTRV010000296.1 GCA_018262245.1 Pseudomonadota bacterium
ATCAGGTAGCGGATGCCGCGCGCCCCGAGGTAATAGCCGGATTCGTCGGCCTTGCAGCCGATGTTGCCGAGCAGACCGGTGAGCAGCGCCTGATGGATGGCGTCAAAGGTACCGGGCAGATCGTTTTCCTTCCAGCCCAGTTCGGTGACCATCGCATGCAGCTGGCCATGCACCTCGCGCCATTCCCGCAGACGCAGATAGGACAGGAAATGAGCGTGGCAATTGTCGATCAGCTGCTTGTTCGATTTCTTGTGCTCGACGGCATTCTGGAACCAGCCCCACAGCTTCACCCAGCTGAGGAATTCCGACTTCTCGTCGGCAAATTGCTTGTGCTTTTCGTCGGCGGCCTGCTGGCGCTCCTGCGGCCGTTCGCGCGGATCCTGCGTGGACAGGCCGGCGGCGATGATCAGCACTTCCTTCAGACAGCCGAGGTCGCGCGCCGCGACCAGCATGCGGCCGATGCGCGGGTCGAGCGGCAGCTTGGCCAGCGCATCGCCAACCTTGGTCAGGCGGCTGCCCTGGCCATCCTCGTCGTCCAGCGCGCCAAGTTCCTGCAACAGCGCATAGCCATCGCTGATTGCCTTGGCCGGTGGTGGCTCGATGAACGGGAAGCTCTCGACGTCGGTCAGCTTCAGCGACTTCATGCGCAGGATGACGCCAGCCAGCGAGGAACGCAGGATTTCTGGATCAGTGAACGGCGCCCGGGCATTGAAGTCGGCCTCGTCGTAGAGGCGCACGCAAACACCCGCCGCCACCCGGCCGCAACGACCGGCCCGCTGCCGAGCCGCGGCCTGTGAGATCGGCTCGACCTGCAACTGCTCGACCTTGTTGCGATACGAATAGCGCTTGACGCGGGCCAGCCCGCTGTCGATCACGTAGCGGATACCCGGCACGGTCAGCGATGTTTCAGCGACGTTGGTCGCCAGCACGATGCGCCGCTGGCCACCCGAAGGCTTGAAGATGCGGTCCTGATCGCCGGCCGAAAGGCGCGAGAACAGCGGCAGGATTTCCGGGGCATGGGCCGATGACAGCCCCGGCCGGGCCAGTGCGTGCTTGCGCAGCGCTTCCGCCGCCTCGCGGATTTCCCGCTCACCGGGCAGGAAGACGAGAATGTCGCCGCTGCCCAGCCGCGACAATTCATCGGCCGCATCGACAATGGCGTCGTACAGATCGCGCTCGTCGTCCTTCTTGTCGATATCGACGACCGGCCGATAGCGCACTTCGACCGGGAACAGTCGGCCCGATACTTCGATCACCGGCGCCGGTTTGCCATGGGCGCTGAAATGCTGCGAGAAGCGCTCGGCATCGATGGTCGCCGAGGTAATGATCAGCTTCAGGTCCGGACGCTTGGGCAGCAACTGCTTCAGGTAGCCAAGCAGGAAATCGATGTTCAAGCTGCGCTCGTGCGCCTCGTCGATGATGATCGCCTCGTAGGCGTTCAGGTACGGATCGGACTGCGACTCGGCGAGCAGGATGCCGTCGGTCATCAGCTTGATCCAGCTCTCGGATGTCGATTTGTCGTGGAAGCGGATCTTGACGCCGACGCCGGCGCCAACCTGCGTCTTCAGTTCCTGCGCCAGCCGGGTCGCCACCGAACGCGCCGCCAGCCGGCGCGGCTGGGTATGCCCGATCAGGCCGCGTGACCCGATGCCGAGATCGAGGCAGATTTTCGGCAGCTGCGTCGTCTTGCCCGAGCCGGTTTCGCCGCAAACAATCACCACCTGATTATTGGCGATCAGCTCGGCAATGTCGGCCCGGCGCTCATTGACCGGCAGGTCGGCCTGGAATTCCGGCTTCGGTAGCTTCGCGCGCCGTTCCTGCACTGCCGCGCGCGAACGCTCGATCAATGCCGCCAGATCGGCCTGCAGTTTTTGCTGTTTTTCACCGCTCGAGCGGCGTAATTCGGCCCGCAGGCTGCTCAGGCGACGCGCGTCGCTGGTCAAGCCGATGGCCGTGGGAGTTTCGCGCCCTTGTCCGGCGTCCTGTTTTTTCATAAGTTTCTTTTCAAACGTCCAACGGCGAAACAACGCCGCGCCCGCCCTTGTTCAAGACATGCGTATAAATCATGGTGGTCGTCACATCAGCGTGGCCAAGCAGTTCCTGCACCGTGCGGATATCGTAGCCGGATTGCAGCAGATGGGTGGCAAACGAATGGCGGAAGGTATGCGGCGTTGCCAGCTTGGCGATGCCACTCGCCTGAAGTGCCTTTTTGACTGCCCGCTGCAAGGCCTTTTCATCAAGGTGATGACGGCGCTCAACGCCGCTGCGCGGATCGATGGAATACCCCGCCGCAGGAAAAATATACTGCCACGCCCAATCCGTTTCAGCATTCGGATATTTTCGATCCAGCGCATTCGGCAGGTAAACCGACGCCTTGCCCCTGGCAAGATCATCTTCATAACAGGTTCGTCGCCAGCGCAAATGATCCTGCAAAGGCTCGATCAGCGTGCGCGGCAACATCGTCACCCTGTCCTTCGCCCCCTTGCCATCCCGCACCACAATTTCGGCCCGCTCGAAATCGACATCCTTGACGCGCAAGCGAACGCACTCCATCAAGCGCATTCCCGTGCCATACAGCAGCCGCGCCATCAGCCCATGCAGACCGCTCATGCGATCCAGCAAGGCTGTGATCTCCTGCCGCGTCAACACCACCGGGAGCCGCTGCGGCTGCTTGGCACGCACCACCTGGTCCAGCCACGGCAACTGAATCCCCAATACCTCGCGATACAGGAATAGCAGCGCCGAAAGCGCCTGGTTCTGCGTCGAAGCGGCCACCCGCCCCTCGACAGCCAAATGTGTCAAAAACGCCTCGACCTCCCCAGCCCCCATCTCACGGGGATGGCGCTTGTCATGAAAAAGGATAAATCGGCGTATCCACTGGACATATTGTGTTTCTGTCCGAATGCTGTAATGCTTGAGACGCAACTTGTCACGCACCTGATCAAGCAATTTTGGCGACTGCGGTGCAGAAGATTCAATGTCAGACATAACCCAAAAATTCAAGCCAATAAAATCATGATGTTACCACGCACAAAACATATTTATGCACCACCCCTGCAGGAAGTAGACACCTGCAAAGGTGTCTACTGAACGTTAGCCATATGAGTGACTTCGCTCTTGCTGTGATCGTTTCCATCGGTGATTTAGCTGCCTACATCATCGGAAAAGTGCTTGGCCGTACATTTCATTTGGATCGCGAAAAGGCGCAGAAAGTCGGACAAATTGTGTTCGCTTCTGTTGTCATCGGTGCAGGTTTATTCGTAACCATCCTGTATTCATAGCCAACAATGCCGAAACCATTTTCCCGGCACAGCCCGGCTAACCCTGCGCTCAACCCGACCGGCCTGACGGCCGTCGGGTTAGCTCCACGTTATGAGTCAAACTGAACGCTCCGAAGATTTCTGGCGGATTCCTAAGAGGTGGCCCAAACGTTTATTTTGGGGAACACTTCTATTTGCACTGGCT
>JAGTRV010000297.1 GCA_018262245.1 Pseudomonadota bacterium
CTGAATCTTGTTCGGCTTGGCGGGTAGGGCGTTTCCGGGGTTTGTTCGAGCCCCATCAGTCCCCAGAATATAAACCCCCGCACACCGCAAGGTCTGCGGGGGTTTTCACTTTGGAGTTTGCGAAACATGACCGATGCTGTGTTTTCTGGTCTGCAACCGGCCGCTGTCTGGGCTCATTTCTCTAGACTGTGCGCGACGCCACGCGCCTCCAAGCACGAAGCCATGCTGCGTGACGCGTTGTTGCAATGGGCGTTCAGCCGAGGTCTGGCAGCAGAGGTTGATGCTTCAGGTAACCTGATTATCCGCAAGCCGGCCAGCATTGGGCGCGAGCATTGTCCGGGCGTGGTGCTGCAGGCGCATCTCGATATGGTCTGTCAGAAGAATGCCGACAGCAGCCATGACTTTTCTCGCGATGCGATCATTCCCGTCTTGCGTGATGGCTGGCTGGCGACTGAGAAAACGACCTTGGGCGCCGATAACGGTATTGGCGTGGCCTTGATTCTTGCCGTTCTGGAGGATGACTCGCTCCAACATGGACCCATCGAAGCCCTGCTGACTGTCGATGAAGAGGCTGGCATGGGCGGCGCGCGTGGTCTAGAGCCTCGAGTGTTGCAAAGTCAGCTGATGCTGAATCTAGATACAGAAGACTGGGGTGAGTTCTATCTGGGCTGCGCTGGAGGACTGGATGTCAATGTAGAACGTCGTGGTGCGGCAGAGGCGGTTCCGGCTGGCTATCAGGCCTGGCGAATCGACCTTGCTGGCTTGCGGGGCGGGCATTCCGGCGTGGATATCCACGAGGAGCGGGGCAATGCGATCAAGCTGCTGGTTCGCGTACTGCGGGAGTTAGAGGCAATGTTCCCATTGCGTTTGGCTGAACTTTCCGGAGGGACGGCCCGGAATGCCTTGCCGCGTGAAGCTTCGGCCGTGATTTTGCTGCCCGTTGATATGGCGGATCGCCTCGCGGTGGCGGTGCTAGCAATTCAGCGTTGTCTGCAGGGCGAGTTGCGTGGTGTCGATGAAGGTGTGGAACTGAGCGTTTCGGCTTGCGATGCGTCGATGGTGATGTCGCCGAGTGAGCAACGAATTTGGCTGGCCTCGTTGCATGCCGCGCCACATGGCGTACGCCGGATGAGCCGGCAGGTGCCGGGTGTGGTCGAAACCTCCAATAATCTGGGCATGGTCGAATTGCACCCGAATGGTGGCTCGTGCAACTTCATGGTGCGTTCGCTGCTGGGTAGCGGCAGCATGGCCCTGGCTGACGAAATCGCCAGTTTGTGGGCCTTGAGCGACAGTCGGGTGGAAAAGGAAGGTTTTTATCCGGGCTGGGCGCCCAATCCGGATTCGCAGTTACTCAAGTTGTGCCAGTCGGTTTATCGGCGGGATTTCGGTGCCGATTCGAAGGTTCAGGTCATCCACGCTGGTCTGGAGTGCGGCATCATTGGCGACAAGTATCCGGGGATGGATATTGTTTCGTTTGGCCCGACGATTCGCGGGGCACATGCACCCGGTGAGCGGGTTGAAGTCGCTTCGGTGGAAAAGTGCTGGAACTTGCTGACGGCGATTCTGGCCGAATTGCGTTGAGAGGATGCAACCGATGAGAGCTGTATTGATCCTGATGTGTCTGGCCGGGCTGGCTGCCTGCGGTGTCGAGACGGCTGGCACGGCGGCCACCGCTGCGGCCATGAAGAAACAGGAAATCGAGCAGGGGCGTGCAACGATGGAGCGGGTTCAACGCGACCTGGATGCCGCCAGTCAGCAGGCGGCTCAGCGCGCGGCGCAGGCTGAGGAAGCGACGAAGTAGCCTTTAGCGCCTGCGGATGGCTTCGCGGCGGGCGAGGCCGAGCTTGGTCGAGCGTTCCATCTTTTGAACGAAGGCAGGGAAGTCGAGGCCGAACTTGGCGCGCAGTTCCTTGGCGTAATTGTGCAACCAGCGCCAGCGGGGCTCGAAATAGCGTTCCTTGAAGGCATAGAGTACGTGGTTGCCATCGTCGGGGACCGAGATCACGATGACCTGATCGTCAAAGACGTGCATCGCTTCGCCGATCAGGCCGGCGTAGCTTTCCTTCTCGCCAGCCAGATTGATGACCAGCACACCGTTGCCAGATAGCTTGGCGTAGGCGTTGTCGAAGAACTCGCGGTTGGCCAGACTGGGTGCGAAGCCGGTCTTGTCGAAGGCATCGACGAGCAGGGCATCGATGCCTTTTTCGGTGTTTTCCAGAAATTCCGCGCCGTCGGCCTCGATGATTTTCAGGCGTTCATCGTCTGGCGGCACCATGAAGGCATCGCGAAAAGCAATCACGTTGGGGTCGAGTTCGATTGCCGTCAGCTGCGTGCCGGGCATGCGGCGGTGGCAGAACTTGATCAGCGAACCGCCACCGAGACCGATCAGCACAATGCGTTTCGGGCGGGGCTGGAAGAGCAGAAAGGCCATCATTTTCTGCGTATAGCGAATGGCCAGGTCGTGCGGTGCCTTGAGCGACATTTCGCTCTGCATCAGGCGGACGTTGAAGTACAGGAAGCGTGACTTGCCATCGTCGATGACAAAAGGCTTCGGGTAGCTCTCATCAAGCAACTGGGCGCGCAGTTCACCAGCCTTGGCCCAGGCTGGCTCCAGCATCAGCACGGTGCCCGTTTCGATTTCGAACGGGCTGGGCAATTCGTAAAGCTTGCTCAAGCGGTCAACTTAGCCCGGCAAATCGGTAGCGTGCAGCATGAAAACGTACTCGTCGCCGGCGGCAGTATCCAGCCAGGTGAAGGGCAGTTTCGGGTAAGCCGCTTCCAGGGCGTCGCGGTTGTGGCCAATTTCGACAATCAGCAGGCCATTGTCGGTCAGGTGTTTCTTGGCTTCGCGCAGGATGATGCGTGTGAAGTCCAGTCCATCTTCACCTGAGCCGAGCGCCAGTTCCGGTTCATGCAGATATTCCGGCGGCAGTGCGGCGACGGATTCAGCATTGACGTAAGGCGGGTTGGAAACAATCAGGTCGAACTTGCGTCCTTCGAGACTCTTGAAGGCATCGGATTGGATCAGTTCGATGCGGTCATAGAGGCCGTAATCGGCGACGTTGCGCTCGGCAACGGCAATAGCGTGTTCGGACAGGTCGACTGCCGCCACGTCGGCGTTCGGGAAGGCGAGTGCGGTCAGGATGGCCAGGCAGCCGGAACCGGTACACAGATCAAGCGCTGATTTGATGGCCCAGGGGTCATCAATCCATGGGGTCAGCTGATCGTCGAGCAGCTCGGCGATGAAGGAGCGCGGCACGATGACGCGGTCGTCCACATAGAAATGATGTTCACCCAGCCAGGCTTCGTTGGTCAGGTAGGCGGCGGGCAGGCGTTCTTCACAGCGGCGGCGGTAGATGTCGAGCAGCACCTCGCGTTCGTGTGGCAAGAGGCGGGCGTCGAGGAAGGGCTCCAGCCGGTCGAGCGGCAGATGCAGGGTATGGAGGGTCAGGTACACCGCTTCAT
>JAGTRV010000121.1 GCA_018262245.1 Pseudomonadota bacterium
CCGTGGGCGAACGCCAGTGCAGCGCCCTTCTTCAGGTTCGGCGCAACTTCTTCGTTGTAAACCTGCGGAATGTTCTCGTCCGGCAACAGGATCATGACCACGTCGGCACCCTTGACGGCCTTGGCGATTTCTTCGACCTTCAAGCCAGCGGCTTCAGCCTTCTTCCAGGAAGCGCCATCCTTGCGCAGGCCAACCGTGACCTTGACGCCGGAATCCTTCAGGTTCTGGGCGTGGGCGTGGCCCTGCGAGCCGTAACCAACGATGGTGACCTTCTTGCCCTTGATGAGGGAGAGATCGGCGTCCTTGTCGTAATAAACTTTCATGAAATCCTCTTTATAGACAGATAGTTAGACTTTAAGAATACGATCGCCACGGCCGATGCCACAGACACCGGTACGGACGGTTTCGAGAATCAGGCCGGCATCGAGCGCGGCAATGAAGGAGTCGAGCTTGGAGCTTGCACCAGTCAACTCGATGACATAGGTCGATTCCGTGACGTCGATGATGCGACCACGGAAAATATCGGCCATGCGCTTCATCTCTTCGCGGTCCTTGCCGGTGGCGCGAACCTTGATCAGCATCAGTTCGCGCTCGACATGAGCAGCCTCGGAGAGATCAACCACCTTGACCACATCAACCAGCTTGTTGAGCTGCTTGGTGATCTGTTCGAGGACCTCGTCGGAACCCCTGGTCAGGATGGTCATCCGGGACAACGAGGGATCTTCCGTCGGTGCCACGGTGAGCGTATCAATGTTGTAACCACGGGCAGAGAACAGTCCTGCCACTCGGGACAATGCGCCCGATTCGTTTTCAATCAGGATGGAAATGATGTGTCGCATATTCTTTTCCTCCCCCGCTTACAGATCTTCAGCGAGGATCATTTCGGTCAGGCCCTTGCCTGCCGCGACCATCGGGAACACGTTGGCGCCCGGATCGATGATGAAGTCCATGAAGACCAGATCGTTCTTGTGTTCGGTGAACGCTTTGCGCAGTGCCGGTTCGACGTCTTCCGGCTTTTCAATGCGCATGCCGACGTGACCATAAGCCTCGGCCAGCTTGACGAAATCGGGCAGCGAGGTCACATAGGACTGGGAATAGCGCTTGGAGTAGAACATCTCCTGCCACTGACGGACCATGCCCAGCATGCCGTTGTTCAGATTGATGATCTTGACCGGCAGTTCATACTGCTTGCAGGTCGACATCTCCTGAATACACATCTGGATCGAGCCTTCGCCGGTCACGCAAGCCACCTGCGCCCCCGGATTGGCCAGCAGAACCCCCATGCCGTAAGGCAGGCCAACACCCATGGTGCCCAGACCGCCGGAATTGATCCAGCGACGCGGCTTATCGAACTTGTAGTACTGCGCAGCAAACATCTGGTGCTGGCCGACGTCGGAAGTAATGAAGGCATCACCCCCAGTCACTTCGTACAGTTTCTCAACGACGTACTGCGGCATAATGTGCTCGCCCTGCTTGTAACGCAGAGAGTCTCGACCGCGCCACTCGTCGATCTGTTTCCACCAGTCGGCGACTTCCGGATCGGTCTTGAACCCGCCATCAAGCAACTTCAGGATTTCATCCAGCACATCGGTCACGTTGCCAACAATAGGCACATCAACCTTGACCCGCTTGGAAATCGACGACGGGTCGATATCGATATGAATAACCCGACGCTTCTCGCTACCGAAGTGATCGGGGTTACCAATAACGCGATCGTCGAAACGTGCACCAATTGCCAAAATAACATCGGCATAGTGCATGGCGTTATTGGCTTCAAACGTGCCATGCATACCGAGCATGCCGACAAACTGACGATCGGTGGCCGGGTAGCCGCCCAAACCCATCAGCGTGTTGGTTACCGGGAAGTTCAGCTTGCGCGCCAGCTGAGTCAATTTTTCGGCGGCATCCGAAAGGATCACCCCACCGCCGGTATAGATGATCGGGCGCTTGGCTTCCTGCAGAATCTGGACGGCTTTCTTGATCTGACCCAAATGCCCCTTGACCACGGGGTTGTAGGAGCGCATCTGGACCGTTTTCGGATAGTCGAACTCACACATCTGAGCCGTGATGTCCTTCGGAACATCAACAACGACCGGACCGGGGCGGCCTGTGGCAGCGATATGGAAGGCTTTCTTGATCGTCAAGGCCAAATCCTTGACATCCTTGACCAGGAAATTGTGTTTGACACAGGGACGGGTAATACCGACGGTATCGCACTCCTGGAAAGCATCTTGCCCGATATACTGGGTCGGCACCTGACCGCAGATGACCACCATCGGGATTGAGTCCATGTAAGCGGTGGCAATGCCCGTCACCGTGTTGGTCACACCAGGACCCGAGGTCACCAGCGCGACGCCGACCCTCTGCGAGGAACGCGAAAAAGCGTCTGCTGCGTGGACAGCAGCCTGCTCGTGGCGAACGAGAATGTGCTTGACCTGATCCTGCTTGAAAAGGGCATCATAAATGTGCAAAACGGAACCCCCAGGGTAACCGAACACATATTCGACCTTTTCTTCTTGCAGGCACCTGATTACAATTTCTGCACCGCTGATCATCATTCTTGAGCCCAAAAAAGCTGTTGCCTAAAAGGGCGTAACCTTAATCGACCGCCCCTTTTCGGTCAAGGTTTCCCGGCATTCCCCTATAATGCTCAAGGCCTATTGAAAGAGACGACCCTGGCATCACCCCAACAACTTTCCTGTTTCCTTGAATCTGTCGAACGCCGAGCCTTCAAACAGGCGATGTTTGCCGTCCGCGATGAAGAGGCGGCACTGGACATCGTTCAGGATGCCATGCTCAAGCTCGCCGAAAAATATGGTGACCGCCCAGACGAAGAGTTTCCGATGCTCTTCCAGCGTATTTTGCAGAACACGATCCGTGATTATTACCGGCGCAGCAAGGTGCGCTCGATGTGGACAACGCTGCTATCGGCGTTCACTCCGGATGACGACGAGGACCACGACCCGCTCGAAACACTGGCTGCCGACGAAGACGATGCCGGCCCGAAAACCCCGGAAAGCAAGCTGCAACAAGCACAAACGCTCAACCTCATCGAAGATGAAATAAAAAAATTGCCGGCGCGTCAACGAGAAGCCTTCCTCATGCGTTATTGGGAGGACATGGACGTAGCCGAGACCGCGGCTGCGATGGGCTGCTCAGAAGGCAGTGTTAAGACCCATTGCTCGCGTGCCACCCACACGCTGGCAACCGCCCTGTCGGCAAAAGGTATAAAGCTATGAATGAAGAACGTTATGCACATCGCGTTCGGCAAGCGCTGAACTACGGACTAAAAGATATCCCGCCGGCCGCATCCCGGAGGCTGGAAGCCGCTCGCCATCTGGCCCTGGCGCACCAGAAGCAAGCCGCCCCGCAGATGGCAGTGGCCGGTTTCGGGTCGCATGTATTCCGAACCGGCTCCCACATTCCCTACCTTAAACAGATTCTCGCCGTACTGGCATTGCTGCTCGGCATGTGGATATCCTTTTACTGGCACAGCGTCCAGTACGTCAATGCGCTGGAAGAAGTGGATAGCGCACTGCTCACTGACGACCTCCCACCCGATGCTTTCCTGGATAACGATTTCTTCGAATGGCTAGTAGACGACTCCTCGGAGGATTGATCCTCAGTTTTGCCCTCAATTTGACGATTGCCGGAGAACCTCCGACGACGGTCGTCATTGGCACGCCTCCTCAACCGGTGTGGAGCCAACTGAGCGGACAACAACAAAATACGCTCGCCCCGCTTGCAAAAGACTGGGATGGGATGGAGAACATCCGGAAGAAGAAGTGGTTGGGTATCGCAGAACGCTACCCAAGCATGAAGCCGGACGAGCAACAGCGAATGCAGGATCGCATGCGCGAATGGGCAAATCTATCGCCGACAGAGCGCACGAAGGTCCGGGATACCTACAAAGACTTCAAGCAACTCCCTCCCGAGCAGAAGCAGGTTGTCAAGCAAAAATGGGAGGCCTACTCAAACCTGCCCCCGGATGAGAAGCAGCGCATTCGCGAGACCAGCAAGTCATCAAAACTGCTGGCCCAACCGGCGGTAGTCCCGCCCGCCAACTCAACAGCGACCAGCACAACCGATACTTCGACCGGAGCAACAGGAACCCCTGTTCAACCGTCGGCGGTCGGTGGCGCGTCACAATAATGGCGAATCAATTGCCGGGCATCCGGCGACGCCTAGTCAGCCTGCTTTATGAGGGGCTCGTTGTCTTTTCGATTCTGCTGATCGGCTTCCTGCTCCCACAGATCGTTCTTTCCGGGTTTGGCTGGACGATCAACCCAAGAGCCCTGTGGATTCACATTCTGGTCCTGCTGATGATCTACTTCGTCTGGTGTTGGCTCAATGGCGGCCAGACGCTACCGATGAAGACATGGAAGCTCCGCATCATCAATGCCGATGGCTCGCCATTGCGCCCGATGCAGGCAGTGCTGCGTTACCTGATCGCGTGGCCCAGCATATTACTATTTGGCATTGGCATCTTCTGGGCCATGTTCGACAAGGATCAGCAATTCCTGCACGACCGGCTTGCCGGAACAATGATTATTGCCGCCAGCTGATCAGCGACGCTCGACCCACCAGAGCATCCCGGTCGCAACAAGAAGAAATAAGCCTGAAGGCGCTGTCGCGCTGATGATCGGGGACCACGAGTTGATTGCCCCCAGATTCGACGATAGCCCGTTCAGGGCATAGAACAGAATACCCAGCATTACGCCGGCAAAAATTTTCAGACTGACACCGCCGACCCGGTTGTGCGAATAGCCGAAAGGCAGTGCCAGCGCCACCATAACGAGTGCGGCCAAGGGGTAGACCACCTTCTTCCAGAGGGCTATTTCGTAGCGCTCGGTCTTCTGCTTGTTTTCAGTCAAATGCTTGGTGTAATTCAGAAGCCCGAAAAGCGACATGCGCTCTGGGGAAACCATCAGTGCAGCGAGAAGCGTCGGGGTAACAGTGGACCGCCACTCACCCGTTTGAGTACTTTCAACACGCGAGGTATCCCCCTCAAGCACCGTTCTTACCACGCCTCTCAAGCGCCAGAGGTCAGGATCCTCAAAATCAGCCGCCTGGGCATCCGTCACCGACTCAAGCAGGTTCTGCTGACTGAAATGGTAGATGCGAACCCCCTCAAGAGGCTCATCAGGAGCGGCTTTTCGGATATTGATGAATCTAAGCACATCCTTGACCCACAAACCACTGTCGAAGACACTTTGCGCAATCACCGTGCTCAATGCCTTGGCCCGGATTTCCTTCCCCAAGCGCTCGCTGAATGGAACCACCGCTTCACCAATCACAAAGGTAAGCAAGGCCAAGAGCAAGGCAGCCCGGAACAAGGTCATCAGCAGATCACTCGTCGCCAGACCCGAGGCCCGCAGGACGGTAATTTCGGAGTGCCGCGCCAAGGTGGACAGGGCGTACAGTGTGCCGATCAAGGTTGCGATCGGTATCAGCTCATAGACCAGCCCAGGCATGCTGAGCGCGACAAAAAGGGCCGCATGGACAACGCTGTAACCTGCCTTGCCGACCGTACGTAGTTCGTCAATGAAATTAAAGAAGGCAAACAGTGCCAAAAAAGCTGCCAGAACGAGGAATACCGAGGCAAATGTCTCGCGAATCAGGTAGCGCTGATAAAGGTTCAAACGAGAAATCATGCGCCCCACCTCTGCCACGGCATACGAACGGCTATTCGCCGGTAAAAGAGCAGCACCAGCGGCAACAGCATCAAGACATGCGCAGCCCAGAGGCCAACCCAGAACGACATCTTGCCCTGCGCCACCCAGGCCTGACTGACCGACAACAGATTGTTGTAAATGGCGTAGACCAGGATGGCTATCAGCATATTGGCGGAACGACCGGCCCGCGGATTGACATAGGCAAGCGGGATTGCCAGCAAGCAGAGGACCAATGCAGATACCGGCAGGCCAACCCGCCACAGCAATTCACCCCGAGCCGGATTGCTATCTTCAAGCACCAGTCGGGTAATCGGCATTCCTTTTGGCGACACGTCGGAAGGAGAAGGCTCCCCATCCTCGACCCGGGCTCGATAACGCTCGAATTCCATCACCTTGAAGGCAGGGGTACCCGGCTCAACTTCATAGCGGCGCCCGTGCTCAAGAACCACGAAGCGGTCGCCATTTCCTGAAGCCTCCTGGTAGCCGGAGTCCGACATGATGACCCCAAGCTTGCCTTCCTGATAAGACGCAACAAAGACGTTACCAACGTGGCTACCATCCCCCTCGACGCCCTCAACAAAAAATACGCGCTGCCCTTTCTTGACCTCACGGAAGGCACCAGGGGAAACCTGAGAGAGTTCACTTCGGGCAGAAAGCTTTTCCCGGTATTCCGCAGAACTGGAATTGGCCCATGGCGCCAGAAAGCCTGAAACCACCGCAATCGCAATAACGATCGGTGCAGCAAATCTCAAGACGGGGGAAACCCACCCCGTCAGTGGCAGACCGGAAGAGAACCAGACCACCATCTCCGAATCCCGGTAAACCCGCGACAAACTCAGCAGAACGGAGACAAAAAGCGTCAGCGAGAGGAGCACCGGCATGAAGTTCAGCGCCGAGAATCCCAGCAGTGAAGCGACTGCTTCGGGCGCAATTCGGCCGCCGGCTGCTTCCTTGAGCAGACGAATCAGATTAGTGGAGGTCAGAATAGCCAGCAGCGCAACGCTGATGCCGGCAGCTGCCTGGGCAAATTCGCGCCGGGCGGCGCGCTCGAATATCATGCTTTGACGAAACCGAAAAAATACGAGGATAATCCCTCAAATACTGATATTTCCTTGATCAGGAGCAGCTTGTGGAATTTAGCATAAAAAGCGGTAGCCCGGAAAAACAGCGTAGCGCCTGCGTCGTTGTGGGTGTTTTCGAATCAAGGAAAATGACGCTTCCGGCCGAGTTGCTCGACAAGGCATCCGGCGGCTACATCTCCGACATCGTCCGGCGTGGCGACATGGAAGGAAAGGCAGGCAGCACCTTGCTGCTGCACAGCGTACCTTCCACGCTCTGCGATCGAATTCTGCTAGTAGGGCTAGGCAAGGAAAAGGATTTCCGGGAGAAGGAATTCGCCAGCGCCATCCGCACGGCCGTCAAGGTCTTGAACGAAACCGGCGCCTTCGATGCCTCGATTTTTCTGACGGAACTTCCCGTCAGGAAACGCAGTATCGCCTGGCGCGTTCGCCAGACAGCCATGATTGCGCTGGACGCCACCTACAAGTTCGACCAGTTCAAGAGCAAGAAGGAAGAAATTCGTCGCCCCTTGCGCAAGCTGACGATCAGTGTCGAGCGGCGCAACGAGCTGGCACCGGCTGAAGAAGCGCTGGCCCAAGGTCTCGCCATTGCCGAGGGGATGGCCATGGCCAAAACACTGGGCAATCTGCCGCCCAATATCTGCCATCCGACCTACCTGGCCGAACAGGCCCAGGCCATGGCCGAGGAATTCAAGCTGGGCTGCGAAATTCTCGATCGTGCCGAGATGGAAAAACTGGGAATGCACTCGCTGCTATCGGTGGCCCGTGGATCACACCAGCCGCCGAAACTGATCGTATTGACCTACAAAGGCGCCAGAGCCAGTGAAAAGCCCATCGTACTGGTGGGCAAGGGCGTCACTTTTGACACCGGTGGAATTTCCCTGAAACCCGGCGCCGAAATGGACGAAATGAAGTACGACATGTGTGGCGCGGCCAGCGTGCTGGGCACCATGCAGGCCGTGGCCCGCATGGCGTTGCCGATCAATTTGACGGTCGTCGTTCCCGCGACCGAGAACATGCCCGGCGGCAACGCCACCCGCCCCGGCGATATCGTCACCTCCATGTCGGGCCAGACCATTGAAATCCTGAACACCGATGCCGAAGGCCGCCTGATCCTGTGCGATGCGCTGACTTATGCCGAACGTTTCGAGCCCGATACCGTGATTGACGTCGCTACGCTGACCGGCGCCTGCGTCGTCGCACTGGGCAGCATCGCCACCGGCCTGTTCGCCAACAAGGATGCGCTGGCTCGCGATCTGCTCGATGCCGGCGAAGACGCCAATGACCGTGGCTGGCACATGCCCCTGTGGGATGACTATCAGGAATTGCTGAAAAGCCCGTTCGCAGACATGGCCAATATCGGTGGTCGCTGGGGCGGCGCCATTTCCGCCGCCTGCTTCCTGTCACGGTTCACCAAAAAATTCGACTGGGCACACCTCGACATTGCCGGTACCGCCTGGAAATCCGGGGCCGACAAAGGCGCCACTGGTCGCCCGGTCCCCATGCTGGCGTATTACCTGCTGCAACGGGCAGGCAAGCTCAATTGACCGAGGTATTTTTCTACCACGGCGCATCCGACAAGATTGCCGCTGCCTGCGCCTTGCTGAGCGGCGCTTACGCCAAGAAAAAGCCGATGTTGGTCTACGCCCTCGAACCGGAGGTCGCCAACGGCATCGACCGCATGCTTTGGACAAACGCAGCACTCAGCTTTGTGCCGCACTGCCGGGCTGATTCGCCACTGGCGGCGGAAACGCCGATTCTGATTACCGACACGCTGGAAACAATCCCGCAGGACGAGCGACTGATGAATCTGAGCCAGGAAATCCCGCCCGGTTTTTCACGTTTTCACAGCCTGATCGAGGTCGTTGGCCAGGACGAAAGCGACCGCCTTGCCGCCAGGGATCGCGTCAAGTTCTACAAGGATCGCGGCTACGAAGTACGCTACTTCGACCTCAGCGACCGTTAAGGAAACCAAGTGCCCAGTCCGATCCTCGCCCGCGCCGACGCGCTGATGCATCGAAAACGCCAGAATGATACTGAGTTCGACGATCTCCCGGTGCTGACTGATGCCATCGACGAAGACGATATCCCGGTTTTGCTGGATGCCGAGGTATCCATGAGCACGGGAGCTCCGGCGATGAAGGATACGGTGCTCGTTCCTCCCGCTGAGGCCATCGCCGAGCCAGATATTGAGACGCTGGAGCCAACACCGCCGGCTCCGCTAATCGATCCCACACTACGCGACCAATTGATCCACGAACTGGCTCGTCGCGTCGAACAGCGTTTGAGCGCTGAATTGCCGCACATCATCGCATCAACCGTCCGCGATTTCCTGGCCGAGCAGGCCATGATTACCGCCCAGCCCGCAGACGACTGAGATCGCTCCGATACCGGTGCTGCGGTCCGGTATAATCATGGGTTTTCCCCTTTTCCGACAAGCCCATGGAACTCGCCAAAGCCTTTGAACCAGCCGATATCGAACGCCGCTGGTATCCCGAGTGGGAAGCCCAGAATTTCTGCATCCTGCTGCCACCGCCGAATGTTACCGGCACGCTGCACATGGGTCATGGCTTCAACCAGACGATCATGGACGCGCTGACCCGCTATTACCGGATGCGCGGCCACAACACGCTGTGGCAACCCGGTACCGACCACGCCGGTATCGCGACGCAGATCGTCGTCGAACGCCAACTGGATGCCCAGGGCATTTCGCGCCACGATCTCGGCCGTGAGAAGTTCCTGGAAAAAGTCTGGGAGTGGAAGGAATACTCCGGCAACACCATCACCAAGCAGATGCGCCGCATGGGCACCAGCCCGGACTGGAAGCGCGAACGTTTCACGATGGATGCCGGCCTCAACAAGGTCGTCACCGAAACCTTCGTCCGCCTCTTTAACGAAGGCCTGATCTACCGCGGCAAGCGCCTGGTGAACTGGGATCCGAAGCTGAATACCGCCGTGTCCGACCTCGAAGTGGTGCAGGAAGAAGAAGACGGCTTCATGTGGCATATCCGCTATCCGCTGGCCGATGGCAGCGATAGCCTGGTGGTCGCTACGACACGGCCGGAAACCATGCTCGGCGACACCGCCGTGATGGTGCATCCGGAAGATGAGCGTTACAAGCACATGATCGGCCAGATGGTGAAGCTGCCGCTGACCGATAGAGAAATTCCGATCATCGCTGACAGCTACGTCGATCTCGAATTCGGCACTGGTTGCGTCAAGGTCACGCCGGCGCACGACTTCAACGACTACGCCGTCGGCCAGCGCCACGGCCTGCCGATGATTTCCATTCTGACGCTGGATGCCAAGGTCAACGAGAACGCCCCCGAGAAATACCGCGGCCTGGATCGCTTCGATGCCCGCAAGGCTGTCGTCGCCGACCTCGAAGCACTCGGCATCCTGGAAAAAACCGACAAGCACAAGCTCAAGGTGCCGCGCGGCGACCGGACCAATGTCGTGATCGAGCCGATGCTGACCGACCAGTGGTTCGTCGCGATGAGCAAGCCGGGCGACGACGGCAAGTCGATCACCGAGAAGGCACTCGACGTCGTCCATTCCGGAGAGATCAAGTTCTATCCGGAAAACTGGGTCAATACCTACAACCAGTGGCTGAACAACATCCAGGACTGGTGTATTTCCCGCCAGCTGTGGTGGGGCCAC
>JAGTRV010000298.1 GCA_018262245.1 Pseudomonadota bacterium
CCGGCTCGCGGTGCTTTGGGTCACGCAACCAGGCATGGTAGAGCTGCAAGGCGACGTGGGCGTCGTTGGCGGCATACAGCAACTGGCGCTCGTTCAAGCGGGGATTGGCCCAATTGCTGGTGCCCACCTTCTTCGACTTCTGGAATTTCTGACCGAAGTAATGGGCCACCGCCACCTTGGCGCCGACCGTACCGCGATGCCCCGGGCCACGCATCGCTTCGCCAAGGTCGAGCACATTGTTCAATTCGATACCCAGACGGGAGCGCAGCACGCTTCGGTCATTGCCCAGCCCGAGGCCGACCTTGAGGATGTCCGCTGCCGAAAGGATGCGCCGCAGCACTTCATGGTTTGCGGCAAATGCGACCGGGAGCAGGAAAACATGCTCGTCAGTGGCCAGTTGCACCAGATGCGGGCCGGTCGATACCTCCCCTTTCAGGAAGGTTGGTTTCGATTCGGTATCGAAGCCGATCACCGGCGCCACCAGCAGCGCGGCCAAGGCCTGCGCCGCCAGCGCCAGGCTATTGACCAGCGTGACCTGGGCAATGGAAACCCCGGCATATACCGGCAGTTCACTGGCCGCCAACTGGCTGCGGCTCATCGTCACATCGCTCAAAAGTCAGCACCTCGAATTCGGCCCATCAACCTTGGCGGCAGCATCCATGTATCCTTCGCTTTTTGAACAGATGCAAGTGTATGGGATCACGCTGGCCCAAGGGCCCTTTCTCGTGGCTGAAGACCATTCTTTTCGGCAAAGCCGCCCCACTTTCGGACGACGAACGGGCTCGACAACTGATCGCCGCCGTTGATCGCGGCGGAATCCCGCTCAATGCGGCCAAGGTCAATGCCATCGCCCGGAGCCTTGGCCTCGAAGTATCGCGGCACGCGCCCATCGAAGAAACCATCCAGCGCATTCGACAGGCACTGACGCGAGTGAGCCAGCATGACTAAGCCCTGGTTCCTGTACATGATCGAGTGTGTCGATGGCAGCATCTATACCGGCATCACCGTCGATGTCGACGCCCGCTATGCCGCCCATTGCCAGGGCACCGGTGCCCGCTACACTCGCTCGCATCCACCGCTCAGGCTGTTGGGGCATGAAACCCATCCCGATCGCTCATCGGCCTCAAAGGCTGAATACCGGATCAAGCAACTGAGCGCCGCCGAAAAACAGCGCTACGCGGCCACGCTTCAGGCCGGGTGATCGCCCTTATCGGGAAACTCAATGACGAACTCGGTCATCGAGTCGCCAGAAGTCGCCGAAACAACGCCACCGTGGGCCATTACGATCGATTTGACAATCGCCAGCCCAAGGCCACTGCCCTCACCACCGGGATTGAGCCTGACGAAGCGGTCGAAGATGCCATGCAAGGCCTCAGCCGGGATCGGCTGCCCCGTATTAGCGATCGATAGCACCACCTTGCCGTCTCGCTGGCGCACCGACAATCCGACCCCTCCGCCCGCCGGTGTATGGCGGATGGCATTGCTCAGCAAATTGCCGATGGCCCGCTCCAGCATCAGGCTGTCGCCTTGAACCACCAGGTTTTCGCCAAGCACCTCGATGGCAATATCGTCGGCCAGAATGCCATAGTAATCAACGAGCCGGCGACACAGATCGAGCAATGGCACCGCCGCCTTCTGCGGCACGAGCAGGCCATGCTCGGCCTTGGCCAGGAACAGCATGTCGGCAATCATCCGCGACAGGCGTTCGTATTCTTCCAGATTCGACGCCAGCAGATCATGGTATTCATTGACGCTACGCGCCTTACCTAGCGATACCTCGGTCTGCATGCGCAAGCTATGAATCGGCGTCCGCAACTCATGGGCGAGATCGGCCGAGAAATCAGACAAGCGCTTGAATGACTCCTCGAGACGACCCAGCATGGCGTTGAAGGCATGGACCAGTTCGGCCAATTCCGTCGGCACATCCTGTTCAGGAATCCGCTCGGCCAGTTGCCCGGCGGAGATGCGGCCGGCAGCACGGGCGATATCGCGCACCGGGTGCATGCCACTACGAACGATCAGGGCGCCGACAACGGCCGTCAGCAAGGCCGCAGCCACGATGGCCAGCCAGAAATCCTGCTGCAGTTGATCGAGAAAATCGGTGTGGTGGCGAATGTCGCGGCCGACCACGACGTGCGCCGTGCCACCCCAAGGGGTTTCCATATCGGCGGCAATGACCCTGTACTCGGCACCGCCCAGGGTCTGTCGGATCGGCCTCTGGCTCAAGGCCACACCAGCTGCCGCCAGCGGATCGGCAAGTTCGGCTGACGGCCATCTGAAAACAGCCTTTTTTTGGGCATCGACCGTCGCAATTACCCCATTCTGGCCAATCAGGGCATCGCCGAGCCGGGCTGCGAAGGCTTCCGCCGTTTCCTCTTGCGCGCCAACATGGCCAATCAGCGCCAGCTTGCCGAACAGATCATGGGCATCTAGTTCGGCCATGTGGTCATCGGCAGCGCGGCTGAAATACAGACCGAGCGCTGCGAACACGAGCGTCGCCAGCAGCGCGAAGGCCAGCGACAGGCGCAGCGTGATCGAATACCGCCAGCCCGGCACGATCAGCGAATCTCCATCACATAGCCCATGCCGCGCAGGGTATGGATCAGTTTGGGCGTGAACTCCTCATCGACCTTGGCCCGCAGGCGGCGGATGGCAACTTCGACGACATTGGTGTCGGAATCGAAATTCATGTCCCAGACCTGCGAGGCGATGAAACTGCGTGCCAGCACCTCGCCCTGCCGGCGCAGGAACAGTTCAAGCAGCGCAAATTCCTTGGCCGTCAGGTCGATGCGCTGACCGGCCCGGATCGCCCGCCGCTTCAGCACATCGAGCTCAAGATCAGCAATGCTCAGATTCCCCGCCTCCTTGACCCGGCCCCGACGCAACAGCGTACGGACGCGGGCAAGCAGTTCCGAGAAAGCGAAGGGTTTGACCAGATAATCATCGGCACCGAGTTCCAGCCCCTTGACCCTATCCTCGACCTGGTCGCGCGCCGTCAGGAACAGCACTGGCAGATCGCGCCCGGCAGCACGCAAGGCTTTCAGTACCTGCCAGCCATCCAGCCCCGGAAGGTTAACGTCGAGAATCAGCAGGTCGTATTCACCGGCCAGACCTTCATGCATCCCATCCAGCCCATTGCGGGCGAGATCGGCGCCAAAGCCAGCTTCGGAAAGCCCCTGTTTGAGGTAATCGCCAGTCTTCGCTTCGTCTTCAACAATGAGGATCTTCATGATCCGCATTTTGCCCGACAACCTGTCACCTTGTGTGATTAGCCGCCCGGCACTAGAAACAGGTCAGCCGGCCGCGCCGCCGGGATAGCCGATACACCGCCCGCCAGCGGCGCATGGAATGGAAAAACAGCCCGCGGCGAATCCCCTGCACACGTAGTCGAAGCGCCAGCAGCATGCCTCTCGTTCGCAGGTAAACAGGATGCTGGTGCAAGGTGTCAAAG
>JAGTRV010000122.1 GCA_018262245.1 Pseudomonadota bacterium
CGGTTTCGCCGCGGATCAGCACGGTGGTGTTCCACTTGGCGACCATGCGGGCCTGATCAAAGACGCGGCGCATCACGGCCGAGCGGCCGACCATGCTGTCGAAGCCGAACTGATGGCGCACGGTGCGCCGGAGCAGGTCACGCTCCTCGAGCAGGGTCGATTTTTCCTGGGCAACGTCCATCGCCAGCCGCAAGCTCTGGCCGATCAGGTTGGAAACCATTTCGACGAACTGGGCGCGCTCTTCCAGTAAGCCGTCTTCCGGCGCTTCCGGCTGGACGGCGAGGACGCCCTTGAGGTCGCCGCCGACCTTGATCGGTACGGCGATGAAGGGCAAGTCGGGCTGATAGACACCGTGGCGGTTCAGGAAATGCGGCTCATCGGCGCCGCGGGCCAGTTTGATGGTGCGTGGTTTTTCGAGGACCAGACCAATGACGCCTTCGCCCGGGCCGTACTGGTTGTCGTCGAGGATCGGGCCTTCCGGCGTGTAGATGGTGTGGATGTTCAGCTTGCCGCTATCCGGGTCCACCACGCTGATCAGGCCACGGGTCAGTCCGGCCTCGTCGTGCAGCACGCGCAGCACATCGCGCAGCGTTTCGTTGAAGTCGAGGGAGCGGCTGAGCACCCGGCTGACGGCGTAGAGCGCGGCCAGCAGCTGGATGTTCAGCTCGTGCGTTCGGCAGAAGCCGCCGGTGGGCGGGCATTCATCGCCAAGCGGGTGGATGGTGTGTTCGTGCATGCTGTTCTCGTGGTTTTTCTTAGATCGGGTCACCGTCGACGCGGAATTCGACAATCGCCGCGCAACCGCCGCTCGGGCTGTCATCGAGATCGATGATGCCGCCGTGATCGGCCACCACCTGCTGGGCGCGCGACAGTCCGGTACCAATGTGTTTGCCGCTGCCGCCCTTGGCCGTGAAGAAGGGTTCGAAGGCCTTGTAGCGCCAGTCCTGCGGGATGCCGGGGCCGCTGTCGAGCACGGAGACGACGATGCAGTCGCCGTTCAGGGCGCTGGTCAGCGACAGTTCGCGGCGCTTCCAGCCCTTGATGTTCATCGCCTCGATGGCGTTGTCGACCAGCGCCTTGAACAGCATGCGCAGTTGCAATGGGCGGCCGAGGATGGCGGGCAGGGTGGCGGCCGGTTGCCAATCGACGATGATGCCGGCGGCGAGCAGGCGGGGCGTGCTGACTTCGAGCACGTCACGCAGGATTTCATTCATGTTCACGCTGACGACGATCTCCTGCGGGCTTTGCGGGATAACCTGGCGCAGTGCCTCCATGTGTTCGCGGCTGCCCGACAGCGCCTGCTGCAGCATGGCGGCGCTGGCCGGGTCGCGGCGCTGGAGTACCGAAATGGCCGAAGACATCACGTTCATCGGCTCTTCCAGCCGGAAGATGGCGGCCGACAGGCCTTCGCGGATGGCCGCCGTGCGTTCCTCCTCGGCCAGCACGGCCTGCAGGGCCGAGGCGCGGGCGCGCTCCTGTTCCTCGCGCAGGTTGCTGACATCGGCGATAACCAGCAGCAAGCCGGGCTGACCGGCGGCGCAGAAATAGCTGTCGGCGCAATCGCTGTGCATGCCGATCACTGACGAGGTGACCGACAGCCAGCGCGCCCGGCCGGCGGCCCGGTCGATCCGGGCTTCGCGGTTGCTGACCACCAGCTGCTGCGGGTTTTCGGCCAGTGCTTCGCGCCAGGCCGGCAGCAGGCTGTCGAGTACGGTATGGGCCGGTTCCTTGACCCGCAGGTCGGTGACCAGCTTCTTGTATTCCTGGTTGTCGAGGATGACGCGGCCGGTCGGGTCGAGCAGGGCAAAAGCGACTGGCGCAGCATCGACGACCGATTCGATCAGGTGCTTCTGGTTGGCGACAACGCGTTCCAGGCGATGCAGCTCGGTGATGTTGCGGTGCATGCCGAGGAAATGGGTCGTTGTTCCCGTCGCATCGACGACCGGGGAAATGCTCAGTTCCGCCAGGTAAAGCTCGCCATCCTTGCGCCGGTTGAGCAGCTTGCCAGCCCAGGGCTTTTGTTCGGCGAGCGACTTCCACAGGGCTCGGTACACCTCTGGCGGCGTCGTGTGGTTGGAGAGCACCGATTCGTTCTTGCCGATGATCTCTTCCTTCGTATAGCCGGTCACCCGCGTGAACGCATCGTTGGCGAAAAGGATGTTGGCCTTGTCGTCAGTAATCGAGATGGCCAGGTCGGCCTGATCAACGGCCTGCCGGTAGGCTTCCGGCGGAAGTGCCTGGGCGGCCGATGGCTCGATTATTTGTTTTGCGCGCTGGACTGCCGTCATTGGGTGGCTCCTCATGAATTCGTTTTCTACGACTAAAGCAGAATCCATGCCGCGGTGCAGCATTTGGCGCCAAGTCCTCCGCTGGCCTCGTTTCGGGGGAAATGCGACGAAATTGATGTTGCATTTGCGACATTGTCTTTGGGGAAAAACGCACCGTTGTTGTGCGTTTTGCCTCGACTTTGGGCGGTCATTGGCTCAAACGGCGCCGTTGCTGGGCTTGCGGCGCGGCGACTGAAATTTCAAACGGGTCATGAGTATGACAAATTCATTGGCACAGAAACTGCTGGACATGGGCAAACCAATGAGTGATCCCACCATGAATACTTCTCAACCCTTGCCAATCGGAAGCCAAGCCAGAATGTTCAAGCATGGCCTCATCCTGTGTCTGTTCTGCCTTGGTTTCGGGCTGCTGCTTGCAGTTACCGACGAAATCACCGTGGATAACATCGCGGCGCGGGCGATCGAGGACAAGCAGAACTCGCTGAGCCAGGTGCTGCCGGATGAGCTGCACGACAACAATCCGGTAACCGATACCCTGACCCTGGCGAATGCCGAAGGCCGGGAGCTGACCGTCTATCGGGCCAGGAAGAATGGCCTGGTGACCGGCGTGGC
The DNA here is from genome assembly GCA_018262245.1 of Pseudomonadota bacterium. Classification (GTDB taxonomy): domain Bacteria; phylum Pseudomonadota; class Gammaproteobacteria; order Burkholderiales; family Rhodocyclaceae; genus Azonexus. The sequence continues at coordinate 2,901 of JAGTRV010000122.1, forward strand.
CTACGAGATATTCGGTACCGGCTACGCCGGCGAAATCAAGCTGATGATGGGCATCGCTGCCGACGGCAAGCTGCTCGGCGTGCGCGTTCTGGCGCACAAGGAAACGCCGGGCCTGGGCGACAAGATCGAGGCCAAGAAGGGCCCGTGGATCGAGCGTTTCACCGGGCTTTCGCTGGGCAATCCGCCGCTCGAGCGCTGGAAGGTGAAAAAGGACGGTGGCGATTTCGACCAGTTCGCTGGCGCCACCATCACGCCGCGCGGCGTCATGGCGGCGATTCGCGGCGGGCTCGAGTTTTTTGCCGAAAACAAATCCACTTTGACGAAGGGAGACTGACATGGCCAACAGCGACTACAAGACGATCGTCAAGGACGGTCTGTGGGACAACAACGGCGTGTTCAGCATGCTGCTTGGCATGTGTCCCTGCATGGCGATGACCACCAGCGCCACCAACGGTTTCGGCATGGGGCTGGCGACGGCGGTGGTGATGGCCGCCTCGAGCTACCTGGTGGCCGTGTTCCGCAACCGGATCACGACGGAAGTGCGGATCCCGGTGTATATCCTGATCGTTGCCGCCATGGTGACGGTGGTCGATCTGGGCATGAACGCCTGGATGCACGAGCTGTACAAGGTGCTCGGCCTCTTCATTCCGCTGATCGTCTCGAACTGCCTGCCGCTGGCGCGGCTTGAAGCCTTTGCCGCCAAGCAGTCGCCGACGCCGGCCTTCCTGGATGGCCTGTTCATGGGGCTGGGCTTCACGATTGCCCTGACGGCGATCGGTGCCGTCCGCGAAATCATTGGCTCGGGTACCTTGTTTGCCGATGCCTCCCTCCTGCTCGGGCCAAGCTTCAAGGTGATCGAGATGCGCCTGCTGCCGGCGGACATGGGGGTCCTGATGATGATCCTGCCGCCGGGTGGCTTCATCGTCACTGGTCTGCTCGTCGTCGGCAAGCGCCTGATGGATCTGGCAGCCGGCAAGGAAATCCAGATGGCCGGTGCGCACGCCCTGTGATCATGAGCCACGACGCCCTGAATCCTTCGCCAGCCAGCCTGAGCTTCTCGACCCAGTCGGTCGAGGGCATCGCCCGGGTGGTGCGCGTCACCGGCGATCAGGTCTGGCTCGAGCCGGAACAGACCACCAGTTGCGGCCACTGTGCCTCGAGCGCCAGTTGTGGAGCCAGTGCCCGCGAAGCAGCGGGAATCGGCACCGTGACCAGCCGCCTGCAGGCGCGCCGCTTCATGCTCGACAACCCGGAAGGTTCGTCCGGGTTTCACGAAGGCGAACGGGTGGTCGTCGGCGTCAGCGAACGGGCGCTGCTCAGCGCTTCGCTGACTGCCTACGGCGTGCCGCTGGTGTTTGCCCTGACGGCCGGCTCGGTGACCCAGGCGGTCTACGGTGAAGATTTGACCACGATGCTCGGCATGGCTGGCGGGTTGTTCCTCGGCCTGCTCGTGGCCCGGCTCAATGCGCGGCGTCTGGCGGCACGGGGCGACCTTGCCCCACGCTTCCTGCGCCGGGCAAGGCCTGATGAAACCTGCGGAACTGACTAGGAAAGACCATGAAAGAATTTGCCCTGATGATGATAGGCGCGGCACTGGTGAACAACGTGATCCTGGCGCGCTTCCTTGGCCTCTGTTCGTTCATGGGGGTGACGACGCGGGTCGATACCGCGGCCGGCATGGGGCTGGCGACCACGTTCGTGATCACCGTCTCGTCGATGGCCGACTGGGCGGTCCAGACCTACCTGCTCGATGCCTACGGCTTGGGCTTCCTGCGCACGGTGACCTTCATCCTGGTCATTGCCAGCGCCGTGCAATTTACCGAAATGACGATCAAGAAGGTGTCGCCCAGCCTGTTCCAGATGCTCGGTATCTACCTGCCGCTGATCACGACCAACTGCGCGGTCCTTGGCGTCGCGCTGCTGCTGGTGGAGGGCAAGATGGGCTTCCTGAGCTCGACGATGTTCGCCTTCGCCTCGTCGGTCGGCTACAGCCTGGTCATGATCATTTTCGCCGGACTGCGTGAGCGCCTTGTCCTGGCCCATGTCCCCCGCTTGTTCGCCGGCCCCCCCATCGCCTTCATCGTCGCCGGCATGCTGGCCATGGCCTTCATGGGGTTTTCTGGAATCGCCACGAGCTGATCGTTAAACAAATTCGGCAGGAAGGAGAATGTTATGACCCCCACGCTCACTTTGTTCGCAGCCCCCCAAGGGTGCATCGCCTCCCTCGGGGCGGCCCGTCGGGAGGCTTCATCATGTTGATGTCGGTAGGAAGTCTCGCCGTCATGGGACTGACCCTGGGCAGCGTGCTGGGTGTCGCTTCACGTTACCTGGCCGTCGAGGAAAACCCGATCGAGGCCGAATTGCAGGCGATGTTGCCCGGTTCGCAGTGCGGCCAGTGTGGTTACGTCGGCTGCGCGCAGGCCGCTGCGGCACTGGCCAAGGGCGAGGCGCCGGTGACCTTGTGCCCGCCCGGTGGCAAGGCCACGGTCGAAGCCCTGGCTGCCAAGCTGGGCGTCAAGGTCGATCTCTCCAAAGTGTCCGATAGCGGGCCGCAGATTGCCGAAGTCACCGAGGAAATCTGCATCGGCTGCTGCCGCTGCATGAAGGTCTGCCCGACCGACGCGATCATCGGCGCGGCCAAGCAGATCCATAACGTGATCCGTGAAGCCTGTACCGGCTGCTCTTCCTGCGTTGATGTTTGCCCGACGGAAGCTCTCGGAATGATGCCGATTCCGGTCACGCTGCAACACTGGAGCTGGCCAAAGCCGGCATCAGCCCACCACTGAGGATACGACGATGGGATTTCTCGACCGCTTTCTCAAAGCCCCCAGTTGGGGCGTCCATCCGGAAGATCACAAGCGTCCGGCGGCGGATGCGCCGCTGCGTATTTTCCCAACGCCAGAACGCGTCTTCATGCCTTTGCATCAGCATGTTGGCGGCGTCGCGCGTCCCATCGTGCTGGTTGGTCAGAAAGTGCTCAAGGGCGAGCTGATCGCCGAGGCGCAGGGCAATATCTCGGCGCCCATCCATGCGCCGGTTTCCGGAACGATTGCCGCGGTCGGTGACGTGACCGCTCCCCATCCGTCCGGCATGCCTTTCAAGGCGATCACCATCGAATCCGACGGCGCCAACCGCTGGATCGATTGCGAACCGCTGGCTGACCCGTTCTCGGCTGCGCCCGAGGAGATCACCAAGCGCACGGCCGCCGCTGGCGTCGTCGGCCTGGGCGGCGCGACCTTCCCGGCTGCCCCCAAGTTCGCACTGGGCAAGCGTCTCAAGGTATCTACGCTGATCGTCAATGGCGGCGAATGCGAACCCTATCTGTCGAGCGACGACCGCATCATGCGCGACTACCCGGAGATGGTGGTCGATGGCGCGCGTCTGGTCATGCATGCGATCGGCGCTAGCGAGGCGCTGGTCGGCATCGAGGAGAACAAGCCTGAGGCCATCGCGGCGATGCGCAAGGCCGCCGCGGCCTTCCCCGAGGTCAAGATCCGGCCGCTGCCGGCGCTCTACCCGATGGGTTCCGACCGCCAGCTAATCAAGGTCCTGACCGGCATCGAGGTGCCTTCCGACGCCCGCGCCGCCGAAACCGGCGTGCTGGTCCATAACGTCTCGACCTGCGCTGCGGTGCATAAGGCGATCCGCCTCGGGCAGCCGCTGGTCGAGCGCATCATCACCATCAACGGTGGCGCGATCGCCAATCCCGGCAATCTCTATGCGCCGCTCGGCACGATGATCGGCGATTTATTCACCTTCGTCGGCCTCAAGGAAGCGCCGTCGCGCATCATCCTCGGCGGCCCGATGATGGGCACGCCGCTGCTGCATGACCGGATTCCCATCGTCAAAGGGGCTTCCGGCATCCTCGCCTTCAATGCGGCGGAAGCCTTCGTGCCGGAGGCCGGTCCCTGCATCCGCTGCGGTAACTGCACCAAGGCCTGCCCGATGGGTTTGCTGCCGCTCGAAATGGCCGCCCGCATCAGGGTCGGCGATCTCGAAGGGGCGGAGGCCTTCGCCTTGTCGGATTGCATTTCCTGCGGCTGTTGCGCCTATGTCTGCCCGTCGCACATTCCGCTCGTCCAGTATTTCAGCCATGCCAAGGGCGAATTGACGGCAGCCGAGCGGACCAAGCTGCGGACCGATGCGACCAAGCGGCTGGCCGAGGCAAAGGCTGCCCGGGTCGAACGGGAAAATCGTGAAAAGGCCGAAGCCGCCGCCAAACGCAAGGCCGAGCGCGAGGCAGCCAAAGCGGCTACCGCACAGCCGGCTTCAGTCGCCGTCGAAAAAACCGAGGGAGCGTCAGCATGAGCCAAGCATTCGGAATGCCCGTCGCGGCACCGCACACCACGACGACCAACAGTCCCGGGCGAATCATGAGTCTGGTCATGATGGCGCTGGCGCCAGCGACGCTCTATGGTTTCTGGCTCTACGGCTGGCCGGCCTTCTATCTGTGGCTAATCACGATCCTGGCCGCCATGCTCGGCGAGGCCTTCTGCCTGCGCTGGCAGAATCGCAGCGCGGCACCGATCCTGCAGGATGGCTCGGCCATTCTCACCGGCTGGCTGCTGGCGGTTTCCCTGCCGCCGTGGGCACCCTGGTGGATCGGAGTTTTCGGCGGCCTGTTCGCGACGACACTAGGCAAGCAGGCCTTTGGCGGTCTGGGGCAGAACCTGTTCAATCCGGCCATGGTCGCCCGGGTTGCGTTGCTGATCTCCTTCCCGGTCCAGATGACAGCGTGGGTGGGGCCATTGCCCATGTTCAGCGTTGGCGCGCCGGGGCCGATCGAGGGCTTGCTGATTGTGCTCCGGGGCATTCCGCCGGCGCTGGATGCGGTGACCAGCGCGACGACCCTCGGCTTTGCCAAAACCGAGCTGTCCCGTGGTGTCGATCTGTTCCAGTCGGCGGTGCATACGCCGGCCTTGTCGTTCTTCGGAAACCGCCCCGGCAGTCTCGGCGAAACGGCCGCCTGGCTGATTGCAGCCGGCGGGGTGGCGATGATGGCACTGCGTCTGATCACTTGGCACATCCCTTTGGCCATGCTGGCCGGCATCGCGATTCCGGCTGCGATTATGCATGCGGTCGATCCGGCCCGCTATCTCGACATGGGGGCTCATCTGCTGTCGGGTGGGGCAATGCTCGGCGCCTTCTTCATCGCTACCGATTACGTGACTTCACCCAATGCACCCCGTGGCCAGCTGATTTTTGGCTTCGGCTGCGGCGTGCTGACCTACATCATCCGGACCTGGGCCGGTTATCCGGAGGGCGTGGCCTTCGCCGTGCTGCTGATGAACTCGATGACCCCGATTATCGATACCTATTTCAAACCGCGTATTTATGGTCGTGACAGCAAGGGCAAGCCCCTGCAAACGGCCAATTGATGGAGGTGTGACGACATGCAAATCGGTGTTGCCTATTCCGAACCGAGTCAGCAGATCTGGCTGAACATCGAGGTGCCGGACGAATCATCGGTCAAGGAAGCGATCGAGCGTTCCGGCATCCTCAAGCAATTTCCTCACATTGACCTGAGCACGCAGAAGGTGGGTGTCTTTGGTCGGCTGGTCAAGCTTGATGCAGCGCTGAAGCCCGGAGACCGGATCGAGATTTACCGGGGAATCATTGCCGACCCTGAAACCGTCCCGCGTCGGGACATGAACGAAGAAGAATAAACAATATGGCTTTGACAATAGGTGTGGCACGCGAAAGCGCGCCGGGAGAACATCGCGCCGCCATCGTGCCTGAAATGAGCAAGAAATTTCAGGCGCTGGGGGCCAACGTGGTGCTGGAAACCAATGCCGGGCTGGAAAGCCACTTCATGGATTCCGGCTTCGAGGGGGTGAAAGTCGCTCAGCAGCTGGCTGAGGTCTATGGTCAATCCCAGCTGATCCTGCGCGTGACCCCGCCGAGCCTGGGCGAGATTGCCGCCCTGCCCGAAGGCTCGGTGCTGATCGGTCTGCTCAAGCCCTTTGAGTCCAAGGACCGCCTGGCCGCCCTGAACGCGAAGAAGATCACCGCCTTCTCGCTCGAACTGCTGCCGCGCATCTCGCGCGCCCAGAGCATGGACGCTTTGTCTTCACAAGGCGCCTGCGCCGGCTACCAGTGTGGCCTGATTGCCGCCGCCCGCTGCACCAAGTTCTTCCCGATGCTGACCACCGCCGCCGGCACCATCCGTCCGGCCCGCGTGTTGATCATCGGGGCCGGCGTCGCCGGCCTGCAAGCCATCGCCACCTGCAAACGCTTGGGTGCCATGGTCGAAGCCTACGACGTCCGGGCCGCTGCCAAGGAACAGATCGAATCCCTCGGCGCCAAGTTCGTCGACACCGGCGTCTCCGCCGATGGCACG
>JAGTRV010000299.1 GCA_018262245.1 Pseudomonadota bacterium
AGATTTGCGCCGATCTACCTGGCACAAGGCCGCACCAGAACTGGATCAGCCAACCTCTACTCTTCCAACCTGCGCATAGTTGGGATCTGCACATAGGGGCCGCTATGGAGAGCTTTGCATAGCGACCCAATGCCGACCTTCGGCACGTCGCGTGCTGAATGGCTGGTAACAAAGTGCAGTAGCCGTTCCAGACGACTGCTCACTGATAAGTCCTCGGCCAGCGCTGACGTTCTACTCCGCTCATGCTACGTTAGCTCTGGGAATTAACGCAGTCCTCCGATGTATCTTCACGAACCAGCCCAATTCACTTGTTGGTGCCCACCGCTGCGCTGCGGCGCCGGTTACGTCCAACATAAACGATTCTGTCTACGGCCATCTCGGACTCTCAAAACCCAAAACCAGCTTAGGCTGGTCTTAGGTCTGCCTGATTTGAAAAAGTCAGGCGGAAAATCCGCCATCAATTAACAGGCTGGCGCCGGTGATGTAGGCAGCCTCGGGGCCGGCCAAATAAGCAACGAAGCTCGCCACTTCCTCCACCGTGCCGTAGCGCGGCAGTGCCATCAGGCCCTTCAATGTCTGCGCAAAATCACCGCTGTCCGGATTCATCTCGGTGTCGATCGGGCCGGGCTGAATGTTATTGACGGTAATGCCGAGCGGACCGAGATCGCGCGCCAGGCCCTTGGTCAGACCGACGATGGCGGACTTGCTCATGGCGTATACCGAGCCGCCCTGGAAGGGCATGCGGTCGGAGTTGGTGCTACCGATGGTAATGATGCGGCCGCCCTTGTCCATGTGCTTGACCACCGCCTGCGAGGCGACGATCACGCTGCGCACATTCACGGCCAGGGTGCGATCAATGTCTTCGAGCGAAATCTCCGTTTCGGCGACATTGCCCAAGGCCAGCACGCCGGCGTTGTTCACCAGGATATCAATCTTGCCGTAGGTGTCAGCGGCTACCTGCACGGCGGCTTTGATCTGCTTAGCATCAGCGCTGTCGGCCTTGATCGCAATGGCGCGACCGCCAATGGCTTCGATCCCCTTGACGACTTCCTGCGCCTTGTCGGCTGAGCTGGCATAGGTCAGCGCTATGGCAGCACCGTCCCGAGCCAGCCGCTTGGCAATGGCAGCGCCAATGCCGCGCGATCCTCCCTGAACAAAGGCGACTTTGCCGGCCAGGTGATTGACTTGAACTTGTACGTTTTGAGTTTGCTTCGACATGATGTAACTCCTGGAGTGGTTTGGCTTCGCAATATTGCTACGCCATGGAGAGAACTATCCGCCGATCATTGCATTGTGATAAGCCATGAATCCTTATATTCTGCTGAAACTAATGGTTTGAAATAGGTAGGCTAGATTTGGCCTGAAAGGCGCATGGAAACATTAGGCAGTATCGAATGCTTCGTCCGCAGCGCTGAAGCCGGTAGCTTCTCCGAAGCGGCGCGGCGCCTGGGTTTGACCTCGGCCGCTGTGGGCAAGAACGTGGCCCGACTGGAGGCTAGCTTGGGCATTCGCCTGTTCCAGCGCAGCACGCGCAGCCTCCACCTAACCGAAGCCGGCACGCGCTTCCTGGCCAAGGTCAGCGGTAGCTTGGCAACCATACAGAGCGCGGTCGCCAACCTAGCCGATGCTGAAGGACAAGCCGCCGGCACGCTTAAGGTCAGCATGGGCAACGCCTTTGGGCGCGAACACATCGTACCCCTATTAAGCGACTTTCTCGCCCAGCATCCGGCCATCGTCCCCGACTGGCACTTTGACAATCGTCAGGTTGATCTAATCGCGGAAGGCTTTGACGCCGCCATCGGCAGCGGCTTCGAGCTTCCTCCCGGCCTGGTCGCCCGCACACTGGCGCCGGCGCACATCGTTTTGCTCGCCTCTACGGCCTACCTCGCTGCTCGACCGGCAATTACGCATCCGGATCAACTCAAGCAGCATGCCGGCATTTTCATTCGCTCGCCGCAGACCGGGCGTATCCGTCCGTGGGGGCTGATCAACAGCAAGGATGCGCGCCGCAAGGAACAGATGCCGATAGACATGCAAATCCGCATGACAATGAGCGACCCAGCCGCTTCGCTCGAGGCGGCCGAGCAGGATTTGGGCATTGCCGTCACCAGCATGCCCAACGCCCAGCCCTATCTCGCCAACAAGCGGCTCGTCCGCGTCCTGCCTGACTGGTATGCCGATGCCGGCGCCCTTTCGCTCTATTTTTCGGCACAAAAGCTACTGCCGGCAAAGAGCCGGGCTTTCATCGATTTCGTCGTGTCCTATTTCCGCAAGCACAAGATGGCGCAGCGCTTCAGTGCATACTGAAGCGCCCCGGCTTTCGTCGTTGCCTTGAAGGAACGCTTTGAATTTATCAGCGGTCTGTGTCCTGAGCAGAGACGAACGTCAGCAAAGGCCGCAAACTGCCTGATGCCAACGGCAATAGACATCAATTCGGCCTTATGTGGAGCGCTACATAAGGCCGAGTTGCTGGAGTAGGCTTTCCGGCAGGTTTCAGATGCGGTCGTTCAGGTGACTGTTCAGCAGGATAGGTGACCGGCGGGTCATGGCCGACAACCGCCAAAGACGATGACTTTAGCATCCGCAAGAGCATCAGGAAAGACGAAGAGGTGCTTACCACCCCACTGCGGCCACCCCGTCCTCCGGTACCTCAGTGGCTGCTCGCGGCCTAGCGCTTTCGTCGTTTGGACGCCGACACTACCAGGCCGGCCGCGGCGAGCGTCATGGCCACGGCAAACACCGCGTAAGTGGCGAAGCCGGCGCGGATTCCCCAGCCCTGTGACAGCGCCGACATGAGCAGGGGAAAAACGAAGGAGCCGACGCCCCCGCCGGTAGCCGCGAAACCGATCGCCTGACTTTGCGCGTACGGAAAGCAGCTCCCGAGCAGGGTAATGACCGCCGGATAGTAAATCGAGCAGCCGAGGCCGGATAGAAACACGAGCGAAATGCCTGCGGCGTGGGTGAACGCCCCCGGCGTGGCAAAACCGAGCAAGCAGAGCGCGCTGATCGACGCCGTCGCCAATGTCGACAGACCGAGCAGCGAGACATCCTGGCGCGAGCCGCGGTAAAGCAGCGGCACGCCGAAGCGGCCGGCGAGCAGGCCGGCCCAGAACAGCGAAACGAGCAGCGCGCTGTCGGCAGGCGGGTAGGCGAAAACGGCAACGAAATACTCGGCGACCCAGTTCGAGACGCCGAGTTCGACGCCGACATAAAAGAACAGCGCCAGGAACGAGAGCCAGTAGGCCGGGTTGGCACTCAGGCGTTGTGGCGTCTCGCCATCTTCGACCAGCACGGCAGCGCTGATCCGCATCGGGAGGAGAACGACGAGCACGCCGAGCAAGGCGAAAATCACGGCCATCCCCCGGTACACGGCGATCCAGTCGAAGCCGCCCTTGAGCAGCAGGCCGACGGTGAGCGGCCCGAGAATCGCGCCGA
>JAGTRV010000300.1 GCA_018262245.1 Pseudomonadota bacterium
GATCTTGACGCCGCCCAGCGTGATGCCGCCCGGTTCCTTGAGCAGGTTGCCGAGGTACATGTTGCGCAGGTAGAAGCTGTGCATCGCGGCCGGCATGCGGGTGGAGTCGGAGTTCCAGTAGAGCAGGTCGAAGGGGAACGGATCCTTGCCCATCAGGTAGTTGTTGACCACGAAGGACCAGATCAGGTCGTTGGCACGCAGCATGTTGAAGGTGCCGGCCATTTCCGAACCTTCGAGGAAGCCGCGTTCGGCCATCTTCTTTTCCAGACCGGCGACGGCGCCTTCATCGAGGAAGATGCCCAGTTCGCCCGGCTCGGAGAAATCGAGCATGGTAGTGAAGAAGGTGGCAGAAGCAGCGCGCTTGTCCTTCTTGGCGGCCATGTAGGCCAGCGTGGTCATGGTCAGCGTGCCGCCCAGGCAGTAGCCGGCCAGATTGACGCTGTCTTCGCCGGTATGGGCGCAAACCTGGTTGATGGCTTCGAGCGAGCCTTCGAGCAGGTAGTTCTCGAAGGACTTCTTGGCCAGCTTTTCGTCCGGGTTGATCCAGGACATGATGAAGGTGGTGTGACCTTGATCGGTCGCCCACTTGACCATGGAGTTCTTCTCGCGCAGGTCGAGGATGTAGTACTTGTTGATCCACGGCGGGACGATCAGGAAGGGCTTCTTGTTCTGATCCGGGGTCGTCGGGTTGTACTGGATCAGCTGGAACAGTTCGTTCTGGAAGATCACCTTACCCGGCGTCGTGGCAACGTTCTTGCCCATTTCGAAGGCGGAGGTGTCGGTCATCCGGATGCGCAGCTGGCCATCGCCGGATTCGACGTCGTGCAGCAGGTTGTTCAAGCCCTTGATCAGGTTCTGGCCGTGGCTCTTGACGGTTTCGCGGAAGACTTCCGGATTGGTCAGGGCAAAGTTGGACGGCGACAGGGCGTCTATGTACTGGCGGGTGAAGAAGTTGACCTTCTGCTGGGTCGCTTCGTCGAGGCCTTCGGTGCCGGCGACGGTGTCATGCAGGTGACGGGCAGTGATCAGGTAGGATTGCTTGACGAAGTCGAACAGGAAATGCTGTTCCCAGTCTTCGTCCCTGAAGCGATTATCACCCTTTTTCGGGGCAGCGACGGGGCCAGAACCAGGCACGCCCATCATCTTCATCATGGAGCCCTGCCACAGGGAGAAGTAATCCCACATCATGTTCATCTGGGTCTGGGCCAGCTTGTATGGATTGGCCATCAGACGGGCTGAAAGGTCCATGAAGGCTTTGGCAACGCCCAACTCGTCGGCCGGCGCATCAACACCGTCCTTCGCCTTCTTTTCCATGAACTGGGTGATCAGCCGGGAGGCGCGCTGGGCGACTTCGGCATAGGTCTTGGCAATTTCGGCCGGGTTCGGCAGATTCATGCTCTGGTCTTCGGTTTGCTGCGACATCTTCAAACTCCCTCTGTCAGTGCGCGGCGGGTCAATACCGCAACCGCGAATAGCGAATTACCCCATCGGCGTCCATGCTACGCGACAACCGACCAGCTTGTTCAAGGTAGTTCAGATGGGCGATCGCTTCGCCCATCGCGAACATGGTTTGGTGTGTGTCGAGCGCCCGATTGAACAGGACATCCAGCAACTCGGCGGCGCTCTGTGGCGCTTGTTCACAGCTATTTTCCAGTGCTTGCAGTCGCTCTTCGTGATGCGCATGCAATGCCTGAACCCTCTCTTGCACCCCGGTGAAGGGCAACCCGTGCGAAGGCAGCACGAGCGTCTCTGCCGGAATATCTCTCGCAATTTCGTCCAACGAATCCAGATACCAACGCAAAGCGTCAGCTTCCGGGGTGGCCGCGAAAACGCTGACGTTAGTCGAAATTCTTGGCAATAGCATGTCGCCCGAAATTAACACGCCAAGTTCAGCGCAGTAAAGTGCCAAATGTTCAGGGGCATGGCCATGGCCAATTAGAATTTGCCATTTTTTACCATCAATGCGCACGACGCCCCCGGCCATCAGCCGATGGTAATACTCCGGCAAGGCTGGCACCGCGCGCCGATAGCCAGATCCGCGCTGCTCGAATTTGGCCAGATGCTCGGCATCCAAGCCATGCTGGCGGAATTGTTCGACCATGAAACGCGCCCCATGACCGCCAATTTCATGCCAGACGACATGGGCGGTCAGGAACTCCCCGGTCGTCATCGACAGCGGCGCACCGGTTTTTTCCATCAACCAGGTGGCCAGACCAAGATGATCGGGATGGAAATGGGTGACGATCAGGCGCGTCACCGGGCCATCGAGCCAGTCAAGAATCTGTGTCCACATCGCCCGAACTGCATCATCGGGAAAGCCCGTGTCGATGATCGTCCAGCCCTCGCCATCACGCAGCAGCCAGAGATTGATGTGATCGAGCTGGAAAGGCAACGGCATGCGCAGCCAGTAAACACCGGGCGCAACTTCGGTCAGCTCGCCAGCGGCGGGCGGATGGGGATGGGGAAAATGCAGGGACATGGGAAAACCCGGAAATAGGGGCAATCAACTTACCATACGGTAGCGGATTGAAAAAAGCCCCCGCTTCTGATTTACTCTGCCGCACTATCAGGAGACAAAATGAGCCAGACGGCCATCACCTTCGCCATTTCCGACCTGGCTCGGGAATTCGGCATCACGCCACGTACCATCCGCTTTTGGGAAGACCAGGGCATCCTGTCGCCGGAGCGTGAAGGCAGCAAACGCATCTTCAACCGTCGCGACCGGGCTCGCCTGAAGATGGCCCTGCGCGGCAAGCGCCTCGGCTTGTCGCTGGCCGAGATCAAGGATTTGATCGGCATGTACGCGTCGACCGAGGACGAAACACCCCAGTTGCTCGAATGCCTGCGCGTCATGGAAAAGCGCCGCGCTGCACTGGAACAGCAACGTGAGGACATCGAAGCGATGCTCGCCGAAATCAGTCAGTTCGAAAACCAGTGTCAAAAGGAACTGACTCGCCGCAGTGGCAGCTGAATATTTTTTGGCGACCCAGTTGACGTTAACGTAAACGTAAATACAATCCGCAACAGGAGGATTTTCCCAATGAGCATCCACGCCCACGATCCCGATTTCGCCGAACGCGTCCACGCCAGCTTCGCCAAGCAGCACGCCATGGAGCTGATCCAGGCCACGCTGCCGGTGGTGGAAGCGGGGCGCACGGAAATCCATCTGCCGCACTGGACCGGCGTCGAGCAGCAACACGGCTTCGTGCATGGCGGCGTGGTGGGCATGATCGCCGACTCGGCGGCGGGCTATGCGGCAATGACGCTCGTTTCGGCCAGCGCTTCGGTACTGACGGTCGAATACAAGATGAACCTGGTCGCCCCGGCCGATGGCGAGAAGCTGATCGCCCGCGGCAAGGTGGTGCGCCCCGGACGCACGCTGGTCGTCACGCAGGCGGAAGTTTTTGCAGTGAAAGACGGCAAGGA
>JAGTRV010000123.1 GCA_018262245.1 Pseudomonadota bacterium
TCAGATGGCCATCTTTTCTCCTGAATTGCTTTGTGGCACTGAATGCTTTTCCGGCTGACAACAATGGAGAGGACTGGCGACCCAGTTCTTCATGGCTCTCTGCACTGGCGTAAAGATTGGCAGTGGGCATTCCGTGTAATTCGTCCGAGGCGTAGCCGACTATTTCCTCGAAGCGACGGTTGCAGCGCAGGACGGTGCGACGGTTGGTGAATACAATGCCAACGGATGCATTGTTGAAAATGCTTTGCAGTTCCTGCACGGTTTCATGAAGATTCCGTTCAGCCTGCTTGCGCTCCGATATATCGTTGATGATCCAGATGGTTCCCTCTGCGGGGTGTCGTGGATCAAAGAGATAGGCAACGGCGTCAGCCCAGAAAGTATGCCCGTCGTGGTGCCTGAGCTGGATTTCCTGATGAAAAGGCTTGCCTGCGGAGAGGATCGGGCCGGCTACTTCCCCCAGCGCTTCATACGCGGCATCCGACGGGCAGAGCTGTCTTGCCGATTTTCCAATGATTTCGGTATCAAAACCAAAGATTTCGGAAAACTTGGCGTTATAGCGAAGTATTTCGCCGTTTTTTGTGTAAAGAATGCCCACAGGCGCGTTATTCATTAGCGCCTGATACTCTTGTTCTGCGTCCAGCAATTAAGTCTCCACAAATTGGCGTGAATAGATTTTTTTAGTTATTTATTTTGTTTTCTTTTTATAGTCTATTTTCTTTACTAAAGTCATACAAGTAAATGCATATGTATTTTTCCGGTTTGTCCGGCGCTTGATAAAAATCGTGGTATTCCAAGGGCATCGCAGATGCCACGGGTCTGTTTCTGGAGGCTGATAAAGGCTCAGTTAAAGTAGGGGATTATTCTCGAAATCAAGCCATTCATATCGTCTAAACGTGGCTGCTGAAATAATCCACTTGCCGGAACTGGTCGCCACCATTGTCTTTGGGCTTGCCTGTTTTACCCATTTTTTCGACCAAGCTCGTCGCGTGCTTGGCGTATCTCCAAGCGAAGCATGCCGGGTTATGGCATTTGCCATTCGAGTTTAGGCCAGCGCCTGAAAAGAGATGCGAATTCGCAAGCCACTCTGCGGGCTTTTTTCGAGATCAATTCTGGCACCATGAAGCTGGACAATTTCGCTGACTATCGCCAGGCCTAGCCCGCACCCATGGCCCGGGGAGCCGGGGATGCGGTAGAAGCGTTCAAATACGTGCTTGAGATGCTCGTCAGGAATGCCGGGGCCGCTATCTTCGACTTCAATGCAGGCTTGCTTGTCTGCGCTACTGCTGCGAACCGTGATGATGCCGCCGGGCGGGGTGTAGCGGATGGCGTTGTCGATCAGGTTGGATAGTGCCTCCTGCAGCATCCAGGGGAATCCAAGGGTTGTCGCCGGCGATATTTCGAAGCCCAGATCGATGTTTTTTGCCAAGGCCGCATCAAGGAAGATCGAAGCGGAATTTTCGGCCAGCAGGTTGAGTTGTACGGGCTCAAAGTTTGCCTTGATGGCGTTTGACGTTTCAGCCCTGGCGTAGGTGAGCAACTGGGTGAGCAAATGGCCGATACGCGCAGTCGATTCTTCGATCAACTGGAGGCGCTCAACGTTGTTGCTAAAAGCGCCTTCGGAGGTGGCCAAATCCAGTTGTGTCTGCAGGCCGGCCAGGGGGGTACGTAACTGATGCGCAGCGTCGGCGATGAAGCGCTGCTGAACTTCGACTGATTCGCGCACGAGCGCAAAAAGCTCGTTGAGACGGTGGAGCATCGGGCGGATTTCGGAGGGGGTTCCGGAAAGCTCGATTTCGTGAAGGTCGTTGGCTGAGCGAACGGCAATATCGTGCTCGACCTCGCGCAGGGGGAGGAGGCCTTGCCGGACACCAAAGATCACGGCCAGCATGGTGGCCAGGATGACGGCGAGGTTGGGAATGACCATCGCCGTCAGAATCCTTGAGCTGGCCTGTTGGCGTTTTTCAGTGGTTTCCAGAACCACGATCTGAAACTCCTGGTTCCTGATGTTGGCCCGATAGGAGGCAATTCTGACAGCCTTGTCCTGATAGATTCCATCACGGAACTCGACCTGTTCGCCTTTTTGGGAGTGCGTCTTGGGAAGGTCGGTATCGCCCGCCAGTACTTTTCCACTCGAGTCGCTGACCGAAAAATACAGCATGTCGGGCGCGTTGCTGCGCAGCATGGCTTCGGCTTCTTCGGTCAGGTCGAGGGTAGGCGACGGATTTTGTCTTTTGATATGCGATTCCAGATCGAAGACGTTGTCGGCCAGCGCCTGGTCATGGGCGCGATTCGCTGTCTTTTTCGCCAGCTGGTAATCGAAGATCGAGGACGATGCCAGTATCACGATCAGCGGAGTCAGCAGCGCCAGGATCAGGCGCTGTCTCAGCGACAAGGGTTCCCGTTGTGGCGGAGGGTTAGTTTTGGGCTGCATCGACACGATATCCAATACCGCGAACTGTTCGGATAATGATAGTGCCAGTGGTGAGCTTCTGGCGTAGCCTGGAGACATGAACTTCGATGGCGTTTGGCGTGATGTCCTTGTCCCAGCCCGCCAGTCCCTGAACCAGTTTGTCTTTGCTGACAACGGCGGGGGACGCCATCAGCAGCATTTCCAGGATGGCCCATTCGCGATTTGTCAGGTCGAGCGGCTCACCATTCAGCGTTGCCGTGTGGCTGCGGGTGTCCATGCGTATGCCATCGTGGTGGAGGCAGGCGTCGACAACTGCGTTTGAGCGGCGGATCAGCGCTCGTATCCGGGCGGCAACTTCCGGGAGGCGATAGGGCTTGGTCATGTAATCGTCGGCCCCGGCATCCAGTCCCTTGATTGTGTCGTCCATGCTGTCTCTGGCCGTCAGGATCAATGCCGGCAGGCGGTTTCCTCGCGCTCTAAGTTGCCGGATGAAATGCAGACCATCGGCTTTGGGTAGCCCGATATCGACCAGTGTAATGTCGAAATCCTCACCCACTGCGAACGCCTCGGCTTCTTCCGCACTGCGGGCAACATCGACCGTGTAGCCCAGTTGCTGAAGTCCCTGCTTCAGGCCCTGGGCGACAAGATTGTCATCTTCAACGATCAGGATGCGCATATGTTTTGGCCGCAGTGTTGTCGTGAATCTGTTGCTTCGCTATTTTCCCACCACATCACGAGGCTCAACTCCCCCTTCGGGTTCCTTATGGGCGATGCCATAGTGACAATCGATACAGGTCCGCTCACCGGAAGCCAGTTTTTGATGTTGCTTCTGGGCCGTTTTCCCCTGTTTTTCCGGGTCCATGGCCTTGGTGTCATGACAGTTCCGGCATTCCCGGGAGTCGCTTTCCTTCATGCGCAGCCAGACTCGCTTGGCGAGCTCAAGGCGATGTGCTTCGAACTTCTCCTTGGTGTCGATGGTGCCCATCAGATGCTGAAAGACATCATTGGATGCCTTGATCTTGCGGATCATCGTGTCGACGAATTCGTGCGGCACGTGGCAGTCGGAGCAGGTTGCCTTGACGCCGGTGCGGTTCATGGCGTGGATGGTGTGCTTGTATTCCTCGTAGTTGTTGTTCTTCATCTCGTGGCAGGAGGTGCAAAACTCGATCGTATTCGTATGGTCGAGCGACAGCTTGCCGCCGGCCATCAATAGCGCACCAATCAACATCAGGACGATCGCCTCGACTTCGAGAATTTTTGCCCAAGGCTTTTGGGCACGGAAGCGTTGCCAGATTGAAATCATTGCGGTTTCCTAATTTAGTTGATCCCGCATCATCGCAACACCTAGCTTGCGAATGCCTGACGAGTTTTCCTATTCGTCAGGCATTCGCAAGCTTGCCTCGACGAGAATCGCCGCATCTTGATCAAAAGGTGAGGAAAACCATGAACATCATGGCTGTATTTCGAAGAACCATACTGCGGCAGTCAGGCCTGCGAAAGCTTGCCGTTCTGGCCGGGGCGGGTGTTGTACTTTCCCTGTCAATTCAAAGTGCCAACGCGCTACCAAGCTACGCACGTCAGACCGGCTCGGAATGCGCATCGTGTCACGTCGGGGGCTTTGGCCCGCAGCTGACGCCTTACGGCATCCGCTTCAAGATCAATGGCTACACCGATAGCGATGGCAAGGAGGGCAAGATTCCGCTGTCGGCCATGATGGTGGTCAATTCGACGCATACCGCCAAGGATGTCCCGGATGGCGACAAGGTCAATCATTTCAACAACAATAACAATACCGCCATGCAGGAGGCCTCGGTTTTTCTGGCCGGTCGCCTGACAGACAACATCGGCAGTTTTGTGCAAGTGACCTATTCGGGCGTCGATCGTACCTACGCCCTAGACCAGGCTGACATACGCTATGCCCGTAGCGTCAAGCTGGGTGACAAGGACATGACGGTCGGTGTCTCGCTGAACACCAACCCGACCTTGACTGATCCGTTCAATACGCTGGGTCAGTGGCGCTTCCCGTACACCTCGTCCGACTTCAATGCCGGCTTCGGCCCGGCTGCCCCCAAGGTAGAAAGCCTGGGTGGTGGTGTGATGGGCGTTAACGCCTATGCCTTCTACGATGACAGCATCTATGCCGAGTTGGGCTTGTACAACAACCTTTCCAAGAAGGCGTTGAATGCTTTCAATACGGAAGACCAGGGCAAGTTCAAGGGCGTCGGAACCTATGGTCGCTTGGCTTATTTCAAGGACCGCAAGCGGGATAACTTCTCGGTCGGTCTGCTCGGCTTCAGTGCCGACATTCAACCGGATCGCGCCGTTCTCGGCGTTGCCGACAAGTACCGCGATGTCGGGATCGATGCTTCCTACCAGTATCTCGGCAACCGCCAGCACATCTTTACGGCCAATGCGAGCTATGTACGGGAATGGCAACGCCTGAACTACACGATGCTTGGTGCCGATGACGTGCACAACACCATCGATCAGTTCCGGGCCGCGGGTTCTTATCACTATGACCAGACCTGGGGCGGCACAGTTGGTGTATTCGACCTGCGTGGCAAGACCAACACCAGCCTCAACAGCACCATTGACGAAGGCACTGGCCTGGTTACTAACGGGTCGATCTCCGGTCGTCCGAACACCTCGGGTTATATCCTGCAGGCTGACTGGACCCCCTGGGGCAAGGAAGGCTCGTGGGGCGGTGGCTGGGCCAACGTTCGCGTTGGTGTCCAATACACCGGTTACATCCGCTTCATGGGTGGCTCCACCTATCTCGACAGTGAAGGCAACGAGCGTCGTGCCCGTGACAACAACACGACCATGCTGTTCTTGTGGACTTCGATTTAAGGTTTAGGTGAGCACCATGAAAAAACAACAAATTGCTTTCGTACTTTGCCTGCTGGCGATGCTTTCCGGTTCGCAAGCCTGGGCTGCTGGCGATGCCAAGAAGGGCGCCGATGTCTTTGCCGAAGAGTGCGGGGATTGTCATAGCACTGTCGCTGGCAAGAACAAGAAAGGCCCCAGCCTGAACGGCGTATTCAGCCGCAAGGCCGGTTCGGTGGCTGATTTCTCCGGATACTCCGATGCGATGAAGCAAAGCGGCATCACCTGGAATCCGGAAAAAATCGATGCCTACATCACGCAGCCGAAGAAGGTTGTGGCGGGCGGCAAGATGAAGTACGACGGCCTGGGTGATGCGGCTGCCCGGGGCGACGTTATCGCTTACCTGATGTCTGTCAAGTAAGCACCTGCCTAGCTGCTTGTCTGCAAAAAAGCCCTGACTGATATTGTTTCAGTCAGGGCTTTTTTCATTTTGGCAAGCGATGAACCTGGTTGTGTCGAATACGGTTGCCGGTTTCATGTCTTGACCGGCCGTTTCGAAAGTTTGCGCTGGAGCGTCCGTCGGTGCATTTTCAGGGCGCGGGCCGTGGCCGAGATATTGCCATCGTTTTCGTTGAGGATGCGTTGGATGTGTTCCCACTCCAGGCGGTCGACCGAGAGTGGTTCATCCGAGGCCGCTACGTCGAAATCCGGACCGCCATCGTCCTCGAAGGCCGACAGGATGGCTTCGATCTCGACCGGTTTGGCCAGATATTGAATGGCGCCCAGTTTCACGGCATCGACTGCGGTGGCGATGCTGGCGTAGCCGGTCAGGACGACAATACGACTATCCGGGTTGATGTCGAGCAGGGGCTGGATAAGGGCCAGGCCAGAACTGCCATTCAGGTTGAGATCGAGGACGACGCGCAGCGGACGAATCTCTCGGGCCAGCTCAAGTGCGGACGCTGCATCCAGAGCGCCACGTGCAGGGTGGCCACGCCGCTCCATGGTGCGTACCAGAATGGCATTGAAACTTGGATCGTCGTCGATGATCAGCGTCATTTCGTTCATGCTTGTATCCGTGGCAGTTCGATGCGGGCAAGGGCGCCGCCGTCTTCAGGGTTACTCAGGGTCAGTGCGCCGCCGAGTTGTTCGATGGCGCTACGGGTCAGTATCAGGCCGACGCCGCTGCCTTGCTCATGGGCCGGAAAACTGGTCTGCCCGCCCTGTTCCAGAACTTCTGGCGGGAAACCGGGGCCGTGGTCACGGATATCGATGCACAGGTTGTCCGTGCACCAGGAAAGCCGGACTTCCAGCGGACTCGGCGTGGCGTTGGCGGCATTGTTGAGCAGGTTGAGGATGGCCTGCTCAAGCCGTGGGTCGGCAAGGATTTCGGGGGGCGTACCGTCGCTGGCGATGATCAGGCGGCTGCTGGCCTGCGGGCGGGCCGCATGCCAACGCTGGCGCAGACTGTCCAGCCAGCGATTGGCCGCTTCGAGCGGTGCATTTTCCAGGCGTTCGGCACCGGCACGGCGTGACAGACCGGTGATGATTTCCTTGCAGACCCCGATCTGCTGGCGGAGCAGCGCGATGTCTTCGCGTGCCGGTCCGCTCAGGCTGGGATCGTTGGCCAGTTCTCCAGCGAGCAGGGCCATCGTGCCAAGCGGTGTGCCCAGTTCATGGGCGGCGCCGGCCGCCAGGGTGCCCATGGCCATGACCCGTTCGTCGCGCAGAGCCTGTTCGCGGGCAGTCGCCAGTTCGGCATCGCGTTGGCGAATCTGGCGGGTCATGCGGATGATGATCCAGCCGATCATGGCGGCGGAAAGGACAAAAATCAGCCACATGCCGATCAGGTGCAGGCGGGTGGCGCGTGTCGCATCCGGCATTGGCAGTGGCAAGTAAAAAACCATCAGCAGCGAGTAGGCGGCGATCGCCACGGCACTGACGACGGCAGCAAAGCGCGCTGGCAGGGTCAGGGCGGCGATGGCAACGGGGGGCAGAAGCATTGAAACCAGCGGGTTGGCAGCGCCACCGCTGAAGAAAACGATGGCTGTCAGTGCCCCGATGTCGAACAGTAGCTGAACAAATAGCTCGCCGGCGCTGGCAGTTTTTGACGTGCTGACCCGCCATTGTGCAAAAGCGTTGAACAGTCCGGTAATGGCAACGATGCCGAGCAGGGGAACCTGGGGTACCGGAATCTCCAGCAGGCCAGGGGCGAGCAGGATCAGTTGCGTCAAGGCTGCGAGTACGACCCAGCGGCTAGCGACCAGTCGACGCAGGTTGGCCAGATGCTCGGAGTTTTCGTTGGTACGGCGCGTTGTTGCCATGGGGTGAATTATGCGTGATTTGAGTCAATTTTCAGTCGCTTGGGAGATGCGACAATTCGTCGCAGCGCTATTTGGAGTATCTATTGCATGCGGTCTTACTTACGGATTCCATTTTTACTGGCTGCGCTGATGGCGAGCCCGTCGGTGTTTGCAGCCGATCTTGAAAAAGGCAAGGAAATCAACGGCACCTGTGCCGCTTGCCATAGCGATAACGGCCAGGGGGGCAAGCGAGGGGAATACCCGCGCATCGCCGGCCAGCAAGTCAAGTACATCGAAAGCCAGCTGAAAAATTTTCGGGCACGTACGCGGGTCAATATTCCGATGTTTCCCTACACCCAGGAGCGGGAGTTGTCGGATTCGGATATCAAGGATATTGCCGCCTATCTGAACGGGATCGAACTGGATACCAAGATGCCCACCTACACCGGCAAGGAGGATGCGCTGACCAAGCTGCTGATGGCGGATAAAGTGATGATCATCCCGCGCGTCGAGGGAAACTTGGCCAACGGAGAAAAGATATTCCAGAAGCAGTGTGCCGCCTGTCATGGCAAGGCTGGCAAAGGGCGCGGCATGTTCCCGATGCTGGTCGGGCAATACACGAATTATCTACAGCGTCAGGTCGATCTTTATCTGAAGGGCGACCGGCCGCATGACGAAGACGGCACGATCGGCGTGCTGAACGACCTGAAGGCTCAGGATATCCAGGATATTCTGGCTTACCTCACCTCAATTCAGGAACCGAAGGAATGAAACGAATCACCTTCACCCTGCTGGCCTTGCTGGCTGTTTCCGGTGCCCGGGCACATGGCCATTCGGGACCGATCGACGATAGCATGCCCGATGCCCAGAAAATTCGTTTCTGCGAGCGCGTTCGGGACCATGCCTTGCAGACTTTCTACAACCGTGAGCGCGGGCAGCCGATGAAGCTGTTTGACGAGGATGGCAGCGATGGCGCGCGGATTACCAACCACATCATCAAGCGCATCTATGAAGAGCCGCAGATTTCCAGCCCGAAGAAGGCCGAAACCTTTGGCCGGGCGACCTGCAACGAAATGATGGGATCAAGTGCCGCTTCAGAGTAAATAGGGAATGAAGCGTTTGGTTCGCTGCATGTAGTCGGCGTAAGAGGGGCCAAAGTAGGCCAGGCATTCCTTCTCGTCGGTGATCGCGGTCAGCCAAAGTGAAAATGTGGCGACACCGACGATGAGCGTGCCGAGCGCGCTCGGATCCTGAAAGTAGGCCCCCCAGGCCAGGGCCAGTAAAGACGCATACATTGGGTGGCGAATGTGCCCGAAGATGCCGTGGGAAACGAGTTGGGTGGTCTTCTCGAATTCGTAGAACGAGCCGTCATCACGTTGTTTATTGGCGGCACCGTGGCGGCGCAGGGTGCGCGTGCCCTCGGCCACCAGGAAAATGCTGAGCAGCATCAACATCCATGACGTGAACTGGTGCGGCGAATAAGGATCATTCCCCCAGACACCGTGATTGAGCACGATCAGGCCGAGAATGGCCTCCCAGGCAAAGAAACGGTAGAAGCCGTGGCTACCCGGTTTGCGCAGTGGCTTGCGCGACAGCCAGACGACGATCAGCGTGCCGATCAGGAAAAGGATTGAAT
>JAGTRV010000301.1 GCA_018262245.1 Pseudomonadota bacterium
AAATTTCGGGGCAGATCCAATCAGAAGCTGATCGATCTGCAATCAATTGCGAACTTTGGTTCGCAACACTCCTCCCCACTCAACGCTGGTGGTTGGATCAAAGACAATGTCAAGGTATTGATGAACCCACTATGCAAACGACCTGCTCTCCTGCACTGACAGTGTTCCTCAGGCCATGCTTTGGGAATATCAGGAGAACTTACTTGCTCTGTAGGAAATTCGAGTGAGTGATGTAGGAATGCGCGAACTGAATTGCCCCGGCTGTTCTAGACGAATTGGAGCCTCAACCACTTGGCTTCGTCCGCCAGGAAACAGTAAGCGGAGTGACGTCGGAAAAGGCGAAGGGCTGCTTGGGGGCCAAGTTGCTGGCTTCTGCTTTCCGGCAACTTTCAGCCCTGGAGGCAAACGCCATTTGCAGCAATGAATATCAGGATACCTTGGCTCTTGAAGCGCATTGCAATCGATAATGCGTATTCAGTAGTCCATGCTGCTTCTTGCAGCAGTAGCAATAGTGGCCCGCCAGATGGCTCTGGTTGGACAGCGGTGGAACGCTATTTGTCGCCATTGACAATGGTGGAGCGCCGCCAGACGAGTACCTTGGCAAGCATTTTCTGGACGACTTTACCGTCCTGGTTCAAGGTTTCACTGCGCAAAGTGACGATGCCCCGGTCGGGACGCGACCGGGAAGTTTCAACCGCAACGACTTCGCTTTCGACGTGCAAAATATCGTCTGCTCTTGTTGGCGTTGGCCAACCTACTTCAACGCTCGTACCGATCATGCCGCCCGCAAGATTCAGGTTGCCAGTGACCAATAGCTTCATGGTCACTGCGGCCGTATGCCATCCACTAGCGGCCAGCCCGCCAAATAGGGATGCCTGCGCGGCCACTTCATCGAGATGAAAAGGCTGTGGGTCGAATTCTTTGGCAAAGGCTTTGATCCGGGCCGTGTGCATGGCATAGCTGGCAGTCGAAAAGTGATCGCCAACCTGAATGTCTTCCAGATATCTTGCCGCGCCGGGAAACGTCGGATTGTTGCGGTTCATGGATGCCCTCCGGCTCGATCCGTCCGCTATCGGTTGGTCGAGCCCATGTTCTCAGGGTTGATCAAGATTCCCCCGGGCCTACCTTCCCACCTTTCGTTCGTGCACATAGGCCACGAAGCCGCTGACGAACTTGCCCAGATTGTCCAGCGTTGCGGAATCAACGATCGTACCGTTGGCGTCGACGACGCTGTTGGCCCGCGAGACCAGAAGACGCCCTCCCGCCCAGAGATCAGCGCCCAAAGTACGAAAAACCGGGAGCCAAGCGTTCTGCGCAAGAATGGTTCCAAAGCCACCAGGCGAGGCCCCGGCGATAGCGACAGGCTTGTCGCCAAACACACGCCAGATATCGCCGGGCGGGCGAGACAGCCAGTCGATTGCATTCTTGGCCACGCCCGGAATACTGTTGTTGTACTCCGGGCTGACTAACAGGAGGCCATCCGCTGAGGCAATGGCATCTTTCACCAATGACACTGGCTGCGGTACACCGGAAGCGCTTTCAGCGTCGCCATCGTACAAAGGAAAACCCGCTATTGATTCAATCCGCAATTCGCTGCCGGAAGGCATCAGTGAAGCGGCGGCGCGGAGCACCGCAGTGTTGTATGAGCCGCGCCGCAAGCTGCCGGATAAGCCGATCAGGGTAAGCATGATGCTCTCCTTTAAGGTGCAGACCAAAGTTCACTTGAGCTACGCCATTGGCGAACTTCGGGTAGAACGATAGCTCCAATCATTGAAGAAAATCAGGGTTCTGTCTTGCTGCAAGGTGGGGGAAAGGGATTAATCCACTATGTCTCGTGTTGAATGGAAATAAACGCGCTACAGCTCTTTTGCCTGCCTTTTTGATTAACTCGAAATTGGATAGTTCATTCCCCGCCACCTTCAATGGAGAGTCCAGATGAGCCTGTCCTTATTGCAGGAAGCCGTGCTTTTTCTGGTGGCGGCGGTGATTGCCGTGCCCCTTTTCAGGCGCTGTGGGGTGGGCGCGGTGCTCGGATACCTAACCGCCGGGATGGTCATCGGCCCGTGGCTGCTCGGACTGATCAGCGATGTGGACAGCATCTGGCACTTTGGCGAACTTGGCGTCGTCATGTTGCTATTCGTCATTGGTCTCGAATTGAAACCGGCACGCCTGTGGGCGTTACGCCACCCTGTATTTGGACTCGGAACGGCGCAGGTTGCCGTCACCGGCCTGATTCTTGGTGCCGCAGGCTTGGCATTCGGGTTGAAGCCAGTGGCAGCGCTCATCGTCGGGTTGTCGCTCTCCTTGTCGTCGACCGCACTGGCGCTGCAAATTCTTGCCGAGAAAAAGCAACTCACCACCCAGCACGGCCGGGCGGCCTTCGCGATTTTGCTATTTCAGGACCTCGCCGCGATTCCATTGCTGGCGATCCTGCCCCTGCTCGGCGGCGAAGTGGCACGCGGAGACGGCGACTGGATTGGCGCCGCCCGGGCATTGGCCGTAGTGCTTGGCGTAATCGTCGTTGGGCGCTGGCTGCTTCGGCCCTTTCTGCGTTTGGTGGCCTCGGCCGACAGCCACGAGGTGTTTATCGCCGCCACGTTGCTCGTCGTCGTCGGCACCGCATTGCTCATGCAACAGGCGGGCCTGTCGATGGCGCTGGGCTCGTTTCTCGCTGGCGTACTACTGGCCGATTCCGAGTATCGCCATGAACTCGAGGCAGATATTGAGCCTTTCAAGGGTTTGCTTCTGGGCCTGTTCTTTATCGCGGTTGGCATGTCCGTCGATCTGCGCCTGGTGGTTAGCCAACCGCTGACGCTTCTCGGCCTGACCTTCGGGCTGATCTCAATCAAGGGATCGGTTCTCTACGCCTTCGCCCGCTTAACCCGGCACAGCCACGGCTCAGCGCTAAACCTTGCGCTCTCTATCTCACAGGGGGGAGAGTTTGCCTTTGTGCTATTTGGTGTCGCCGCTGGCATCTCGGTTCTCGACAAAAACATGTCTGACACACTGGTCGCCGTGGTTGCGCTATCGATGATGGTTACCCCCTTGCTGGTGACCGTGAACGAGCGCTGGCTCAAGATTGGCTATGCTACGGTCGACCCTCAAATATTCGACAAAATCGAGCCGCGGGAGCATCGCGTCATCATTGCCGGCTTCGGTCGTGTCGGCCAGGTAATCGGCCGCACCCTGCGGATGAAGAAAATCCCGTTCACAGCACTTGAGGTGAGCTTCGAGCAAGTGGATTTCGTGCGCAAATTTGGCAGCAAGATTTACTTCGGCGACGCGTCGCGTCTTGACCTGCTCCGCGCCGCCCGTGCCGATCTGGCCGAGATATTCGTCCTTGCCATTGACGACATTGAAGCCTCGGTCAAGACGGCGGCAATAGTCAAGAAGCACTACCCGCACCTCAAGATATACGCCCGC
>JAGTRV010000124.1 GCA_018262245.1 Pseudomonadota bacterium
ATCCCCAACCTGCTGATCAACGGTTCGTCCGGTATCGCGGTGGGCATGGCGACCAATATTCCGCCGCACAATCTCAATGAAGTCATCGCCGGCTGCCTGGCACTGCTGGAAAATCCAGCGCTGAGCATCGAAGACCTGATTGCCTATATCCCCGCCCCGGACTTCCCGACCGCAGGCTTGATTTATGGCATGACGGGGGTCCGCGAGGGTTACCAGACCGGTCGTGGCCGCGTCATCATGCGTGCTCGGACTCACTTCGAGGACATGGAAAAGAGCAACGGTCGCCAAGCGCTGATCGTTGACGAGATTCCCTATCAGGTTAACAAGAAGTCACTGATCGAGAAGATCGCCGAACTGGTCAACGAGAAGAAGATCGAAGGCATTTCCGATATCCGCGACGAGTCCGATAAGTCGGGCATGCGCATCGTCATCGAACTGAAGCGCGGCGAAGTCGGCGAGGTCATCCTCAATAACCTGTACAAGCAAACGCAGCTGCAGGATACCTTCGGCATGAACATGGTCGCGCTGGTCGATGGCCAGCCGCGCCTGCTCAACCTGAAGCAGATGCTGGAATGCTTTCTGTCGCATCGTCGCGAAGTCATTACCCGGCGCACCGTCTACGAACTGCGCAAGGCGCGAGAACGCGGCCACATCCTCGAAGGTCTGGCTGTTGCGCTGTCCAATGTTGACGAAATCATCACCCTGATCAAGGCAGCGCCGACGCCGGCCGATGCCAAGCGCGGCTTGATGGAGCGTACCTGGCGCAGCGCGGTGGTTGAGGAAATGCTGGTCCGTGCCGCTTCCGATGCCTCGCGTCCGGAAGGGCTGGCGCCGGAATTCGGTTTGTCGGCGCAGGGTTATCGCCTGTCCGATGCTCAGGCGCAAGCGATTCTGGAACTGCGACTGCAGCGCCTGACCGGGTTGGAGCAGGACAAGATCGTCGGCGAGTACAAGGATGTCATGGCCAAGATCCTCGATCTGCTCGACATCCTGGCCAAGCCGGAACGCATTACTGAAATCATCGTGACCGAGCTGGTGGCGATTCGCGAACAGTTTGGTGACGAGCGGCGCTCGGAAATCATCCTGCAGACGCACGAACTGAGTCTGGAAGACCTGATCACGCCGCAGGATATGGTGGTTACGTTGTCGCACGGCGGCTACATCAAGGCCCAGCCGCTGGCCGACTACCGCGCCCAGCGGCGTGGTGGTCGTGGCAAGCAGGCAGCGGCGATCAAGGACGAGGATTTCGTCGATCACCTGTTCATGGCCAATACCCACGATTTCATCCTGTGCTTCTCGAACCGCGGCCGTTGCTACTGGCTGAAGGTTTACGAAGCGCCGCAGGGCAGCCGCGTCAGCCGCGGCAAGCCGATCGTCAATCTCTTCCCGCTGGAAGAGGGCGAGCGGATCAACGCCGTGCTGCCGGTCAAGGAATTCGCCGACGACAAGTTCATCTTCATGGCAACCCGTGCCGGCACCGTCAAGAAGACGCCGTTGTCCGACTTCTCCAATCCGCGCAAGGCCGGCATCATCGCGGTCGACTTGCTTGATGACGATTATCTGATCGGCGTCGAACTGACCACCGGCCAGAGCGACATTGTGCTGGTTTCCAACGCCGGCAAGGCCGTTTGGTTCGACGAGGAAGATGTCCGTCCGATGGGCCGTGGTGCCCGTGGCGTCCGGGGCATGAAGTTGCAGGACGGTCAGGCGGTGATTTCCCTGCTCGTCGCCGAGAGCGATCAGCAGACCGTGTTGGTCGCTACCGAAAACGGCTTCGGCAAGCGCACGGTATTGGCTGACTTCCGCCATTCCGGTCGCGGCACGCAGGGTGTCAAGGCGATTGCCGACAGCGAGCGTAATGGTGTGGTCATCGGCGCCAAGCTGGTCGACGACAACGACGAAGTGATGTTGATCACCACCGGCGGTGTGCTGATCCGCACCCGCGTCTCGGAAATTCGTGGCATGGGCCGGGCAACGCAGGGCGTGACGCTGATCTCGCTGGATGATGGCGAGAAGCTGGCCGGTCTTGAAAAGGTCGCTGAGTCGGTGGCTGAAGCCGAGGCAGAAGGTGAGTCCGAAGTTGTCGCTCCGGAAACGGGCGATGCTGCACCGAGCGAAGGTGATGTTGCCAGCAACGAAGGTGGAGAAGCCTGATGAGCCGCATCTGGAATTTCAGCGCCGGTCCGGCTGCTCTTCCCGAAGAAGTCCTCAGGCAGGCGCAGGAAGAGTTGCTCGACTGGCATGGCGCGGGCTGCAGCGTGATGGAGATGAGCCATCGCGGCAAGGAGTTTATGTCCATTCTCGAGCAGGCCGAAGCCGACCTGCGCGAGCTGATGGGCATTCCCGAACAGTACAAGGTGCTTTTCCTGCAGGGCGGGGCGACACAGCAGTTTGCGCAGATTCCGATGAACCTGCTGGCCGGTCGCTCGGCCGACTACATCGTGACCGGCTCATGGTCGAAGAAAGCCTTCAAGGAAGCGCAGCGTTTCGGGAACGTGCGCTGTGCCGCGACCACCGAGAGCAGCGGCTTTACCCGGCTGCCGGCTGCCGACGAAGTCAGGCTTGACCCGTTCGCCGCCTACCTGCATGTCTGCACCAACGAAACCATCCACGGTGTCGAAATCCCGGCCGAGCGCATTGCCGATACTGGGGTGCCGCTGGTGGCCGACATGTCGTCGCACATCCTGTCGCGTCCGGTCAATGTCGAGAAATTCGGCCTGATCTATGCCGGTGCCCAGAAGAACATCGGTCCCTCCGGCCTGACGCTGGTCATCGTCCATCGCGACCTGCTCGGCATGGCGCCGCTGACCATCCCGACAGTGATGGACTACGCAGTGATGGCCGAGAACGGTTCGATGCTGAACACGCCGCCGACCTACGGTATCTATATTGCCGGCCTGGTTTTCCAGTGGCTGAAGCGGCAAGGCGGTTTACCGGGGATTGCTGCAGTTAATGCCGAAAAGGCGCGGATTTTGTACGCAGCGATTGATGGTTCCGAAGGGTTTTACACGAACCCAGTTGATCCTGATTGTCGTTCGGCCATGAACGTGCCATTCGTGCTGGCCAATCCTGAACTCGACGCCGCCTTCCTGGCAGAGTCCAAAGCGGCCGGGCTGGTTTCGCTGGCTGGCGTTCAGTCACTGGTCGATTTCATGAACGATTTCGCCCAACGTAAGGCTTGATTCCATGAGCGACGATCTGCAAAAGGCCTTGGCTGGCGTTCGTACCGATATTGATCGTATTGACGGTGAACTGCTCAAGCTACTGAACGAACGCGCTCGCTGTGCGCAGCGGGTTGGCGAGATCAAGGCTGAACACGGCGAAGCGGGGCATATCTACCGTCCGGAACGTGAAGCTCAGGTTTTGCGCCGCTTGCAGGAGGCCAACCCGGGGCCGCTCCCTGGCGAGAACATCACCTTCTTCTTCCGTGAAGTGATGTCGGCCTGCTTGTCGCTGGAAGAGCCTCTGGGCATTGCCTTTCTCGGGCCGCTGGGCACCTTCTCCGAATCTGCGGCCACCAAGCATTTTGGTCATGCCGCACGCTTGCTGCCGCAATCGTCGATCGACGACGTCTTCCGCGAGGTTGAGTCCGGCCACGCCCATTATGCCGTCGTCCCGGTCGAGAATTCGACTGAAGGTGCGGTCGGTCGGACCATGGATTTGTTGCTGGCCACACCGCTGAAAATCTGCGGCGAAGTCGTGCTGCGTATCCACCAGAACCTGCTGACCAATGAAACCGACCTGAGCAAGATCACCAAGGTCTATTCGCATGCCCAGTCGCTGGCTCAGTGCCACGAGTGGCTGAACCGTGTCTTGCCCAAGGCGCAGCGTATCTCCGTTGGCAGCAATGCCCAGGCCGCCCAGAACGCAGCCGCTGAGCCAGGCACGGCGGCGATTGCCGGCGAAGCTGCCGCAGCACGCTACAACTTGCCGAAATTGGTCGAGAACATCGAGGATGAGCCGAACAATACGACCCGTTTCCTCGTGCTGGGCAAGCATGACTCCGGTATTTCCGGGCGTGACAAGACGTCACTGATCATGTCGGCACCCAACCGGACCGGCGCCTTGCATGAGTTGCTGCTCCCGCTGTCGACGGCCGGGGTTTCGATGTGTCGCCTCGAATCCCGTCCGGCCCGCAATGCGCTGTGGGAATACGTCTTCTACGTTGATATCGAGGGCCATCGCGACGAACCGGCGATCAAGGCGGCGCTCGAAAAACTGGCTGGCTATGCCGCCTATCTGAAAATCCTCGGGTCCTACCCGGTTGCCGTTTATTGAGGAAAGCTTCATGAGCCTTGCCGATCAAGCGCTGTCTTACGTTCGCGCCATTTCGCCCTATCAGCCGGGCAAGCCGATCACCGAGCTGGCCCGTGAAATGGGTATTCCGGTCGAGAAAATCGTCAAGCTGGCCTCCAATGAGAACCCGCTGGGCATGAGCCCGAAGGCCAGAAAGGCTGTTGAAGCAGCGATTAGTGGCATCGAACGCTACCCGGACCAGTTTGATCTGATCGCCAAGGTGGCGGAGCGTTGCGGCGTTTCGAGCAACCAGATTGTGCTTGGCAATGGCTCGAATGACGTGCTCGACCTGATCGCCCGCGTTTTTCTGGCGCCAGGCCGATCGGCGGTGTTTGCCCAGCACGCCTTCGCTGTTTATCCATTGGCCACGCTGTCGACGGGTGCCGAGCTGATCTCGACGCCAGCCAAGAACTACGGCCACGACCTGAATGCCATGTGTGCTGCCATCCGCCCGGATACGCGCATTGTCTGGATTGCCAATCCAAACAATCCGACCGGTAACTTCCTGCCGTATCCGGAAGTTCGCGCCTTTCTGGAGCTTGTGCCCAAGGATGTCGTGGTCGTGCTCGACGAGGCCTACAACGAATACATTCCGCCGGCCGAACGGGTCGATACCGCCACCTGGATCAAGGATTTTCCGAACCTTGTGGTCTGCCGTACCTTCTCCAAGATTTTCGGGCTGGCCGGTCTGCGTGTCGGCTATGCGCTGGCTTCGACCGAGGTGGCAGACCTGATGAACCGTATCCGTCAGCCGTTCAACGTCAATAACCTGGCAATTGCCGCCGCCGTTGCCGCGCTCGACGACCATCTGTTTGTGGCTGACAGCTACGAACTCAATCGTCGGGGCATGGAACAGATTATTGCCGGCTTGAAGCGCTTCGGGCTGGAGCATATTCCGTCGCACGGCAACTTCGTGACCTTCCGGGCAGGCGATGCGGCGGCAGTGAACCAGAAACTGCTGAAGCAGGGCGTAATCGTTCGTCCGATTGGCGGCTATGGCCTGCCGGAGTGGCTACGCGTCACCATTGGCACGGAGCCGGAGAATGCCCGTTTCCTTGAAGCACTGGAGAAGGCGCTTTAATTCGATGGCCGAATTCGGCAAGGTCGTTGTTTTCGGTACTGGCCTGATTGGTGGCTCCTTCTCGCTTGCCTTGAAAGAGGCTGAGGCCGTCGAGGAGGTCGTCGGTTTTGGTCGGACACCATCGACCTTGCGTACGGCGCAGGAACTGGGTGTCATTGACCGGGCCGGAATCAATCCGCTTCACGAAATCGAGGATGCGGACATCGTTCTGGTGGCTACCCCAGTGGCCCAGATGCCGGAAATCTTCGCGCGTATTGCTCCCTATCTCGGCCCGAATACGATTGTGACTGATGGTGGCTCGACCAAGGGCGACGTCGTGGCTGCAGCACGGGCCGCTTTCGGCGACCGTATCAGCCAGTTTGTCCCGGCGCATCCGATTGCCGGCGCGGAAAATAGCGGCCCCTCAGCAGCGCGCTGGGATCTCTACCAGGGCAGGAAGGTCGTCGTTACGCCGCTGCCGGAAAACAGCGATGATGCGCTTGATCACATCAAGCGCGCCTGGTCGCTGTGCGGCGCCGACATCTACGAATTGACGCCGGAAATGCACGACCGTGTCTTCGCTGCCGTCAGCCACTTGCCGCATTTGCTGTCTTACGCGCTGGTGCACGACTTGGCCGTGCGTGAGAATGCCGATCTTTTCTTTACTTTTGCCGCCTCCGGTTTTCGCGACTTCACGCGTATCGCCGCTAGCCATCCGGAAATGTGGCGTGACATCTGCCTTGCCAATCGCGAGGCCTTGCTCGGAGAACTGGATAGCTATCGGGCACAACTGGATGAGCTTCGTTTGGCCCTTGCGCAGAACGATGGCGAGCGTCTTGAGGAAGTTTTCGGCATCGCCCGGCGTGCCCGACGCAACTGGGCTGGCGAGGGCTGATGTCCCGCCTGCTTGGCGCGCTACTCTTCGGATTGGCGCTTTCGCTGCCGATGGTTTCAAGCGCCGTAGAAGCGCCTCCCATTCTGCTGGCCAATGTCTATCGTGATCAGGTCGATGTTGCACGCTATCTGGTCAGTGAAAAACTCGATGGCGTGCGGGCGATCTGGGATGGTCAGGCGCTGCGTTTCCGGAGTGGCAGGCCAATCCATGCCCCTGATTGGTTTATCGCCGGCCTGCCGAAACAGCCGCTGGATGGCGAGTTGTGGATTGCGCGTGGCCAGTTCGAGCGTGTTTCGGGTATTGTCCGGCACGAGGTTCCGGATGATGCCGGGTGGCGCGAAGTGCGCTACATGGTTTTCGAGTTGCCTGGGGTGCCCGGGCCATTCAGTGAGCGTGCCGAACAGATTCGTGTCCTGGCCCAGAAGGTCAATCTCCCTTGGCTGCGCGCAATCGAGCAATTTTCAGTGGTCAACCGGGCCAGCCTGAAAAAGCACCTCGACGAGGTTGTTCGGGGCGGTGGCGAGGGCCTGATGCTGCATCTGGCCGATGCGGCCTATGAAACGGGGCGTAGCGATGTGCTGCTCAAGCTAAAACCCTGGCAGGATGCAGAAGCGGTGGTCGTTGCTCATCAACCGGGTAAAGGGAGATTTGCCGGACATCTCGGCGCCCTGAAGGTGCGAACGCCGGAAGGCCGAGAGTTTCTGCTGGGCAGCGGTTTCTCCGCTCTGCAGCGGCAACAGCCGCCAGCCATCGGCACAACAGTTACCTACCGTTTTCGCGATCTGACCAACAAGGGTATGCCGAGATTTGCCAGTTTTTTGCGGGTTCGTGATGAGTAGCGCGATGGCTTACCCCCTTGTCATCGCATTGTTTTGCTGCACCGCATCACTTGGACAGGTAAAATTCCAGACTTACTCCAAGGGCTGCCAACAATGATTCTTGTGACAGGCGGGGCCGGCTATATTGGTTCGCATACCTGCGTTGAGCTCCTCAATTTAGGCCAGGACGTTGTCGTATTCGACAATTTCTGCAATAGCCATCCGGAATCCATCAAGCGGGTTGAAGCGATCACCGGCAAGAAAATCGCTGTGGTCAAAGGCGATATTCGCGATCAGGCGGCCGTCGAAGCAGCCTTGCGCCAATACGATTGCCAGTCGGTGATCCATTTTGCCGGCCTGAAAGCGGTTGGCGAGTCGGTCGAGAAGCCGCTTGCGTACTACGACAACAACGTTATCGGTACGCATAGACTGCTACAGGCGATGAGCAATTGCGGTCTCAAGACGCTGGTTTTCAGTTCTTCCGCAACGGTCTATGGCGAACCGCAGTTTCTGCCATTGACTGAGCAGCATCCGCTTTCAGCAACCAATCCCTATGGCCGAACCAAACTGGTCATCGAGGATATGCTGCGAGATTTGTATCGTTCGGATTCGTCCTGGCGGATTGGCATTTTGCGCTACTTCAATCCGGTTGGAGCGCACGAGAGCGGACTGATCGGTGAAGACCCGCAAGGTATTCCGAATAACCTGATGCCTTTCGTGGCGCAGGTCGCAGTTGGGCGGCGCGAGAGACTCAGCGTCTGGGGCAACGATTACCCGACGCCAGATGGAACGGGCGTTCGCGACTATATTCACGTGGTTGATCTGGCCATTGGACACCTGAAAGCACTCGCCTGTCTGAGCGAGTCACGGTGCTTCGAGGTGAACCTAGGTACCGGTACTGGTTACAGCGTGCTCGATGTCATCAAGGCTTTTCAGAGGGCCAGCGGTCGCCCGATTCCTTACGAACTGGCGCCACGTCGTGCCGGTGACGTTGCCTCGTGTTATGCCGATCCGGCCTTCGCGGCTGAACTGCTGCAGTGGCGTGCCAAGCGGAATCTGCAAGCCATGTGTGTCGATGCCTGGCGTTGGCAAAGTAACAATCCAAATGGCTTTCGGTAAATTATTCGCAGTTTTGGAGAGCATATGACCATCTTAGTCACTGGCGGTGCCGGATTTATTGGTAGCAACTTCGTTCTCGACTGGCTCGCCCGGTCTGACGAGCGGGTCATCAACCTTGATGTGCTGACCTATGCTGGCAATCTGGAAAACCTCGCTTCGCTTGACGGAGACTCTAGGCACCTTTTCGTTAAAGGCGATATTGGTGATTTCGAACTCGTTTCTAAATTACTGGCAGAGCATCAACCGCGTGCTGTCGTTAATTTTGCCGCCGAATCTCACGTTGATCGCAGTATTCATGGCCCGGAAGACTTCATCCAGACGAACATCGTCGGTACCTTTCGCTTGCTCGAATCTGTACGCGCCTTCTACGGTCAACTGGAGAAAGCGGCCAAAAACGAATTCCGGTTTCTGCACGTCTCTACCGACGAGGTTTACGGCTCGCTTGCTACCGACGACCCTGCCTTTACCGAAACCCACCAGTACGAGCCCAATAGTCCCTACTCAGCCAGTAAAGCTGCTAGCGACCACCTTGTGCGTGCCTACCACCATACTTACGGCTTGCCGGTCCTGACTACCAACTGCTCCAACAATTACGGACCTTACCACTTCCCGGAAAAGCTGATCCCGCTCGTCATCCACAACGCCCTGGCCGGCAAGCCGCTGCCAATCTACGGGGATGGACAGCAAATTCGTGACTGGCTTTACGTCAAGGATCACTGCAGTGCCATCCGCCGTGCGCTTGAAGCTGGCCGTCTCGGCGAGACTTATAATGTTGGCGGCTGGAACGAGAAGTCGAATCTGGAAGTCGTTTATACACTGTGTGCCATTCTCGATGAATTAAGGCCGCGTGTTGACGGTAAGCCATACAAGGAGCTGATCACCTACGTCACGGATCGCCCTGGCCACGACCGCCGTTACGCTATTGATGCTACCAAGATTGAACGCGAACTTGGCTGGAAGCCCGACGAAACCTTCGAAA